>NZ_JACASJ010000160.1:0-7530 GCF_013391025.1 Enterobacter sp. SECR19-1250
TCACGGGGTGACTACGCCTTAGCGTGCTTTATTTTCCGAATTCTGAGACGACCCCAAGGTGGACCTTGTCTCGCCGGATTACAGCAGCATCAGCAAGCGCGCCAAGACGGTCATCGTCAACTACCGGCCGCCCAGCCGGGGCCCGGTGGCGCATGTGGTCATCGATTCGACTGGCCTGAAGGTCTATGGCGATGGCGAGTGGAAGGCGCGTAAACACGGTGCTGAACGGCGGCGGGAGTGGCGCAAGCTCCATCTGGCGGTGGATGCGGCGACCCACGATGTGGTGGCGGCCGAGGTGAGTCTGGTCTCGGTGGGTGACAACGAAGTGCTGCCCACCTTGCTCAATCCGTTGCGGCGCAAGGTGACACAGGTGTCGGCGGATGGCGCCTACGACACGCGCGAGTGCCATCGGGTGTTACTGCGCAAGGGCTGCAAGGCGACCATCCCGCCCCGCGAAGGAGCAGCACTATGGCCGGGAGACCATCCGCGTAATGAGGCGGTCAACGCCCTGAAAGCGGGTGAGCTGAAGGCCTGGAAGAAGTCATCTGGCTATCACCGACGGTCGCTGGCTGAGACGGCGATGTATCGCTACAAGCAGCTGATTGGCCCGAAGCTGAGCCTGCGCCATTACAACGCGCAGGTGGCCGAGGTGCTGATCGGCGTGAAGGTGATCAACAAGATGAACAGGCTTGGTCTGCCTGTTCGGCAGCCCCTCGCCTAAGGGGCGAAAGCCCCATGGGCTCAGGCTGCCTGCGGGGCGATTTGATCAACAAGGCCGGAGATGGTGGACGGATTCCGTATGACACTGCGGCTGCATGAGTACGTGGAGAAGGAATCCTTCAACTTCTCGACATTTTGATGTTTGAGCGGGATAAGAAACCGGATGTAGTTTGCTTGTCATGCTCTGCCTCTCCCCGTTTCTTCCGGCTTCACCGCACGAGCAGCGAAGGTGGGCAGCACCATCAAGGTCAACACGGTGGCGGTGATCAATCCCCCGATAACGACGGTGGCGAGCGGCTTCTGTACTTCGGCCCCGGACCCTGTCGCTATCGCCATGGGGATGAAGCCGACGATGGCCACCAGTGCCGTCGTCAGCACGGCGCGAAGGCGGCTCGACGCGCCAGCGGCAGCGGCCTCCAGAGGCAGGTCACCAGCCGTCAGACGCTCACGAATCGCCTGCATCAGCACCAAGCCATTGAGCGTGGCCACACCCGACACCGCGATGAAGCCCACGGCTGCCGATACGGAGAACGGCATACCACGCAGCAGCAGTGCCAATGCGCCACCCACCAAAGCCAAGGGCACGCAGACAAAGACAAGCGCGGCTTCACGGATGGTGCCCAACGCCATGTACAGCAGGCTTCCGATCAGCAGAAACACGACCGGAACCACCATCATCAAGCGCGCCTCGGCACGCTGCAGATTCTCGAACTGGCCGCCCCAGGTCAGATAGACACCTGCGGGAAGCGGCACATCTGCCACGGCGGTCTGAGCCTCCTGCACGAACCCACCCAGATCCCGACCGCGTACATTGGACTGCACCACGATGCGGCGACTGCCATTGTTGCGACTGATCTGGTTGGGCCCTTCGCGTACGTCGATACGCGCCACCGATGACAAAGGCACCACGGTGCCATCAGCTGCAACGATGGGCAGGGCCGCCAGTTGCGCAGGATCATTTCGGGCGACTTCTTCCAGCCGAATCACGACGTCGAAGCGACGGTCGCCCTCGAAGATCTTGCCAGCGGATGTTCCACCGATGCCGGTTGCCACGGCCTCACTGACATCGGCGGCGCTCAATCCATACTGGGCTGCGGCCGCGTGATCGATCTGGACCGTGAGCGTAGGCAGTCCAGAGACCTGCTCCACACGCACGTCGGCAGCCCCCGGGATGCCGCGTAGCTTGAGCGCGATCTGATCCGCCGTTCTTTGCAGGATGTCGAAGTCGTCACCAAAAACCATGACAGCCAGGTCGGTCCTCACGCCTGAAATCAGTTCGTTGAAACGCAGTTCGATGGGTTGACTGAATTCGAATGCGTTACCGATCTGATCACTCACCAGCGATTCGAAGCGCTGGATCAGTGCTTCCTTGTCCAGTGATCCATCCGGCCACTCGGCGCGGGGATGGAGCACGATGACACTGTCCGAAATGTTGGTTGGCATCGGGTCGATGGCCGCTTCGGCGGTGCCCGTGCGCGAGAAGATGGTTTTGACTTCCGGCTCATTCGCCAAAGCCCTCTCCAAGGCAAGCTGCATCGACAGCGATTGCTCCAGGGAAGTCGAAGGCACCCGCAGCGCCTGCATGGCCAGGTTGCCTTCATCGAGCGTCGGCATGAACTCTCGTCCCAATGAAACGAAAGCCGTCAATCCGATCGCCAGCATGAGAACAGCACCGGCGAATACCGCTCGCGGCCGCATCACCACTCGGCGAATGACCGGTTCAACCTTGGCACGCACGAAGCGGATAAGGCGGGTTTCGTGCTCGCCATCATCCGAATAGCCATGCTCACCACCCTGCATCTTTGGCTCACGCACGAACAGGGCGGCCATTGCCGGCACGAAGGTGAACGAAAAAATGAATGCGCCGACCAGCGCCAACATGAGCGTTGCCGCCATGGGCTGGAAGGTCTTGCCTTCCACGCCCTCCAGGGTAAGGATGGGGGCAAATACCAGCAGGATGATGACCTGACCGAATGCGGCCGGGCGTGCCATCTTGCGTGCTGCCTGAGCGGCCACGCTCAACCGCTCGACCGGCGACAGGACGCGACCCAGTTCGGCACGTCTCTGACCGAGCATGAGCAAGGTTGCTTCGATCACGATCACGGCACCATCGATAAGAATGCCGAAATCGAGTGCGCCAAGACTCATCAGGTTGCCGCTGATCCCGAAGCGGTTCATGCCGATGACCGCGAACAGAAAGGACAATGGGATGATCAGTGCGGTGATGGCGGCCGCACGTAGATTGCCCAGCAGCAAGAACAGCACGGCGATGACCAGCAATGCGCCTTCGGTCAGATTCTTCGCCACCGTCTTGATCGTTGCATTGACCAGTTCGCTGCGGTTCAGTACAGGCTCGGCGACAATGTCTGGCGGCAGCGAGCGGTTGACTTCGACAAGGCGCTCCGCTGCTGCCTGTGCGACCGTGCGGCTGTTGCCGCCGGCGATCATCAAGGCTGTGCCGAGTACCGCTTCGTGACCATTGCGCGTCGCCGCGCCCAGGCGCGGTGCGCGGCCCAAACCTACGCTCGCCACATCGGCGACGCGGATGACGAGGCCGTCGCGCCGGGTGATCGGCGCCTGCGCCAGATCGTCAACGGTTAGCGCGAGCGCATCGGCACGGACGATCAAACCTTCACCCGCACGCTGAATGAAACCTGCGCCTGCCTGAATGTTGGAGCGTTCAAGTGCTAGCACGAGATCGCCAAGCCCAAGCCCATAGGCCGCCAGTTGCTCGGCGTTGGGCCTGATCGCGTACTCCTTGACGTAACCTCCGATCGTATCGACGCCGGCAAGCCCTGGTGCTGAGCGCATCAGCGGCGCGATGATCCAGTCCTGGACCGTTCTGAGGTAGGTGGCGCGCTCTTCGGCCGTCGTGAGCCGCTCGCCTTCCGGCGTCAGATAGATTTCGTTCTCCTGCCAGCCTGGCTCACCGGGAGAGACCGTTTTGTCCGGATCGAATGGTGTGAAATCCACCGTCCACATCAGGACTTCGCCCAGTCCCGTCGTGACGGGTGACATCATCGGTGTCACCCCTTCCGGCAGATCTTCCTCCACCTCACGCATGCGCTCGCCGACTTGCTGACGTGCGAAGTAAATGTCGGTCTGGTCGGTGAAGATGGCGGTAACCTGTGAGAACCCGTTGCGCGATATGGAGCGCGTGCGGGTCAGCCCCGGTATTCCGGCGAGTGCGGTTTCGAGCGGATAGGTCACTTGGCGCTCGATTTGCGCGGGCGCTAGCGCAGGTGCGACGGTGTTGATCTGCACCTGACGATTGGTAATGTCCGGAACGGCATCGATGGGAAGCCTGCTGAGCTGAAACAACCCGTAGGCCATGACGAGCGTCGCGGCGAACACCACAGCCCAGCGAAACTGAACTGATTTCTCAATAATCATTTTGAACATGGGCTTCTCCTCAGTGACCGTGCTCGGCCTCGCCCTTGGCGAGTTCGGCTTTCAACAGAAAGGCATTGGTGCCAGCAATGCGTTCATTACCGGACAGGCCATTGAGGATTTCAATGAACCCACCCGCACGCCGACCGACAAGCACCGGCGTAGCGCGAAAGCCGCTGTCCTCAACCACGAATACGACGGATTGCCCTTCCACCGTTTGCACGGCATCGGCAGGTACGGTGAGTCCGGCTTCCTGTGTGTCCGTCACGACAATGGCCGTTATCGGTGAACCGGCTGGCGGCAGATCGCCGGCAGTTGATCGCGCTCGGATAACCGTTGCACCACTTTGTTCGCGGGCATTGGCGGCAACGCCGACCACGACAGCGTCAAAGTTGCGGGATGTTCCCGTCACTTGGATGCGGGTTTCCGTGGTGACTGCAGATGCCAGCGCCGGAGGCGCGTTGAACACCAGTTCCACCCGGGCCGGGTCTGCGATTTCCGCCACAGCGCCGCCGGCCGCCACAACCCCACCGGGGGTGATATTCACGGCGCTGACGATGCCGGCAATCTGGCTGTTGATGGTGAGCCGCCCCGAGGTATCAGGTGATCCACTGGCGGCGACTTGCGCCTGCGCTGCCCTCGCCGCTGCGTCGGCGGCAAGAGACCGTGCCCGGGATGCCTCCATCTCCTGGCGGGCGACGATGCCTTGCGCAACGAGATTCAGGTCCCGTTGATAGACAAGTCGCGCTGCCTCCGCCTCTGCCACCGCGGCATCGGCGTTGGCACGCAATGTGGCGGCTTCGCCGCTGACGATGATCGCCAGCGATTGGCCCACCTCTACTGAGGCACCGGTAGCAACGAGAATCTGTTCAACCCGGCCGCTGGTGACCGCGGCGACAATGGCCTTGGCGTCAACCGCCGGTTCAACGCGGCCTGACAGTCGATATTCATTCCCTCCGCCACGGCTGACGTTGACGATACCGATGCCCGACGCCTTGATCTGCTGTTCCGTCAGTGCGACGACACCTTCTTCTGTCGACTCTCCCTCGTGTTCGTCGTGGTCATCGTGTCCTCCATCTTCTTCATGACCCTCGTCATGAAAGGCATGATCACCATCCTCGGCCTGCGCTTCATGCTCCGCATGCGGCACGAATTGGGCGACGCCGAAGCCAAGCCCTAGGGCGATCAGTAAAGCTGCTCCAATGAGGAGCCGGTTTTTGGTTGAGTTCATGAATGCTTCCTCAGAATGGAGCGCGGTCATCAAGGCCTGCGAGTTCAACTTCCGCGCGGACGCGCGCTAACCGCGCATTGACGGCCGTATTACGTGCACTGATCAGAGCCGATCGGATACTGCGCAGCTCCAGTTGCGAGATACGCCCGGCGTCGAACCCCGCACGCGCGAGTTGGTAGGCTTCCTCCGCCGAAGCAACGCCTTTGTCGGCAGCACGTATGCGGGTAATGGACGCATCAAGACGGGCTTGGGCAGCACTGCGATTCGCCTGGGTTTGCAGCTTTGCCGTGGTCAACCTGGCTGCTGCGGCACGTTCCTCTGCACGGGCAGCACTGATCGCGCCCTTGTTTCTGTCGAACAAGGGGAGAGATACATTGATGCCGAAGGTGAATGCCTCCGTGTCGTATTCCTGGAACCTCCGCACACCAAGCGACGCGCTTACCGCAGGACGCGCACGCAACCGCTCGACACTCACCGATTTACTCGCGGCCTCCAGTTCTGCCTCGGCAATCTGAACGGTGAGAGGATTGCCCATGGCCTGAAAGGAGGCATCAGGGGAGCGGTTCAATAGACTGGGTTCGATGGCGGTCACTGGCTGGACCAGCATCGCGGCAGCAGTCAGTCTGGCAAATGCGCCATCGCGGTTCGCCCGCGCTTCGTCCACTGCAGCACGGGCAGATTCAACTTCGCTGTTCGCCTGGATGCCGCGCAGTGAGGGTTCCCGACCTTCTTCGATCCGCAGCATGACTGCGTTCGCGTCCGCTTCCGTCAGTTCCAGCGCCTCGACAGCCAGTTCATATTGCAGGGAAGCCGCTTCCGCTTCGGAATAGATCAGCGCAAGACTGCCAGCGACCGTCCACTGTGTTTGATCACGCCGCAGCGCCGCGACCTTAGCTTCCGCCTGTGCGGCACCGATACGTGCGCCTCGCTGGCCCCACAGCTCCAATGGCTGATTGATGGAGAATGTTGATTCCGCAGCGTCGTAGCCGGAAAAGGGACCGCGACCGTAAACGTTTTCGGTTTGCACGGAGACAGAGGGATTGGGCAAAGCCCGCGCCTGTTGCGCGCGCGCATTGGCAGCGTCGAGCAACGCCTCCGCTTCAACCGTGATGGGGATGCGATCGAGGCTCTCGATCAATGCTTCATAGGGCGGAGCCGGCTCGGCCCGAGAAGGTAATGCGAATAAGACCGCTGTAACAGCCACAGCAAAGCCAACCGCCCACTGCGGTCGACTGAACGACGTGAACATGAGGAAACTCCCAAAGCTGAATGAGTTGACGAAACGGCCGCACGAAGGGTGCAGCCGGGAGTCGTCAGGCTTTGGGTGGGCGCATCAACCCGTCAGGAGTGCGAGACGCAAGGGCATCACTGGCTGGCCACTGATGCGCCGAATTGAGGGACTCGGTTTTGGGGGCCGTGCCCGGGGGAATGTGAGCGTAGATATGGTGAAAATGCCCATGGCTACAGGCGTCATGACCACTGTCTGAGTCGGAACCATTGCTCTGGTTATCCACACTCTCATCGTGAGAATCCGCCATGACATAGTGAGCATCTACGCTCTCGGATGCACACAGAAACATGTCAGCCACAGGTATGGCAACGAACGTTGCAAGCAGCAACGCCACCACCATGAGCCTATGTCTGATAAAAGTATGCACCATTTGATCATGTTACCAAGAACCGGGAAAAAGCGATGTTACCAAGAACCGGGGAAAAGCGGCAACACATTTCAGCGCCCAGCATCGCCACCGTACCGAGGGGACCGACTCGCCTTATGAAACTGTGGGGCCACGTTGCCTCCCGATTTCCCAGGTCACATGTCCCGCACGGACAGTCGCTGCGAGGGTGCTACCTAGCCGTTGCTCAATCACCGCCTTCCAGGGCACCAGGCTGAAACCCTTGCCATCATCGAGCATCGCAAAACGCCCGCTGGCCAGCATCACGCTGCGACGGTAGACGCCGCTGACGCGCTCGCCGTCACTGACTGTATGGGGCTCCAGGCCGGTTTCAGCGGCGATGATCCTGCCGCACGTCAAGATCACCGAACTACTACTGGAGGTGGACGAATGGACGGGCTTCACCCGGCACTTCACGCACCTGAAATCGGGCGACCTGGCCAAGGACAAGAATCTGTTGCTGACCACGATCCTGGCCGACGCGATCAACCTGGGCCTGACCAAGATGGCCGA
>NZ_JACASJ010000161.1:0-7438 GCF_013391025.1 Enterobacter sp. SECR19-1250
CCATCAGCAAAAGGGGATGATAAGTTTATCACCACCGACTATTTGCAACAGTGCCGTTCGTCGTGATGTAACTCCTGGCTTTGTCGCCACGGAACTGATCATATGGCTCAACGAACATAAAATCATCCGCCCTGGTTACACCACGCTCCAGGAGGTGGTGAGCCGGGTTCTTTCTGATGAAAGGCTGCGGCTGGGGCATATTCTGGCGGAGCGGCTTGATGACACGACAATTACCGGGCTGGATAAGCTGATTGAGCGTGATGATACGCTTTCCCGGCTCGCGGTTCTCAGGCAGGATGCGCGTGACTTTGGCTGGCGCCAGATGGTCCACGAACGGGAAAAACGGGCCATCCTGGAGCCACTGCACCGCAAAGCCTGTGACATCTTACCGGCACTGAATATTTCCCAGCAAAACCTTTTGTACTATGCCAGCCTGGCAAATTTCTATACCGTTTACGATCTCCGCAACCTGAAGGCCGGACAGACCCGCCTTTACCTGCTGTGCTATGCCTGGGTTCGTTATCGCCAGTTCAGCGATAACCTGGTGGATGCGATGTTCTTCCATATGAAACAGCTCGAAGATGAGAGCCGCAGCGTGGCTAAACAGCTTATGGCTGATGTACAGGAAAAACACCGACGCGAAACATCCAAAATCGGGCGTCTGCTGTCGCTTTATGTTGATGACAGCGTTCCTGACCCCACGACCTTTGGTGAAGTCCGCCGGCGTGCCTGGAAAATCATGCCACGGGAGGCACTGAAAAGTACTGCGCAGCGCATGAGTGTAAAACCCGTCAGCAGACTGGCGCTACAGTGGCAGGCCGTGGACGGTATGACAGCATTAATCCGTCGTCACCTGCGGCCATTATACCTGTCACTCGACCTCACCAGCGTGGTCCGGGACAGTCCGTGGGCTGAGGCGCTGCACTGGCTCCGAATGGTGTTCGACAAAAAGCAGACACTTTCGCAGCGGTCACTTGAGGAATGCCCGCCTGAAACGTTACCCGCACGGCTGCGTCCATATCTGCTGGAATACGGTGAGGATGGTGAACCCACAGGCCTGAATGCCGGACGCTATGAGTTCTGGCTCTATCGCCAGATAAGAAAGCGTTTTCAGGCTGGTGAATTCCACCTCAATGACAGTCTCCGGCACCGCCATCTTTCTGATGAACTGGTACAGGAAGGGGAACAGGCCGCCGTACTGGCTGAAATGAACATCCCATTTTTGAAAAAGCCGATAAAAACGCAGCTAAAGGTGCTGGAGTCCGAACTGCACCGGCAGTGGAAAGCCTTCAACCGTGAGCTGAAGCAGGGGAAGCTAAAACATCTGGAATACGATAAAGAAACGCAGAAGCTGACCTGGCATAAATCAGTGGTCAGTCGTAATAAGGAGCAGAACAAGCGTTTTTATGAGCAACTTCCATTCTGTGATGTGACCGATGTTTTCCGCTTTGTTAACGAACAGTGCCGATTTCTTCATTCTATGAAGCCGCTACAACCCCGTTATGCCAAAAAAGAAGCGGATGCAGACAGCCTGATGGCGGTCATCGTTGCGCAGGCGATGAACCATGGTAATCATGTCATGGCGAGAACCAGCGATATTCCGTTCCATGTTCTGGAAACCACGTACGAACAGTACCTTCGCCTGGCGTCGTTGCTGACGGCCAATGACTGTATCACCGATGCCATAGAAGCACTGCCGGTCTTCCCGCTCTATTCGTTTGATCCGGAGACTCTTTATGGAGCCGTTGACGGGCAGAAATTTGGTGTTGAGCGTCCGACAGTGAAAGCCCGATACTCACGTAAATATTTTGGTCGGGGTAAAGGCATGGTGGCTTACACACTGCTGTGTAACCACATCCCAATCAACGGATACCTGATTGGCACAAACGAGTACGAAGGCCACCATGTCTTTGATATCTGGTACCGCAACACTTCAGCCGTGAAGCCTGCGGCCATTACCGGAGACATGCACAGCATCAACAAGGCCAACTTTGCGATCCTGCACTGGTTTGGCCTTCGATTTGAACCTCATTTTACTGACCTGAACAGACAGTTGTCGGAGTTGTACTGTACCAGAGAGCCCTCGACATATAAGAAGTGCCTGATTCAGCCTGCCGGACAGATTGACCTGGAACTTATTACCCGTGAAAAAAGCAATCTCGAGCGCATTGTCGCCACGCTGGGGCTGAAGGAAATGACGCAGGGAACGCTGATCCGCAAATTATGCACATATACAACGGCTAATCCGACAAGACAGGCAGTATTTGAATATGACCGGCTGGTTCGCAGTATTTACACCCTGAAGTATCTGCGCGATCCCCAACTGGAACGAAACATCCGCCGCTCCCAGAATCGGATTGAATCTTATCACCAGCTCCGTGCTGCCGTCGCCAAAGTCGGTGGAAAGAAAGAGTTAACCGGAAAAAACGACATTGAAACAGACATCAGTAATCAGTGCGGGCGGTTGATCTGCAACGCGATCGTTTATTACAACTCAGCGATCCTGTCGCGATTACTGGAACGGCTGGAAGCAGAAGGAAACGACAAGAGCATTGAGGCTTTGACCCGGATATCGCCGGTGGCCTGGCAACATATCTTGCTGAACGGGCATTATACCTTCCAGAGCAGCAATGAAATTATTGACCTGGATGCACTGGTTGCCGGGCTGAAACTGAGGTAACGGAAATTTCGGCGGTTCCGGCGTAGAACCCCTGACCGACTACATTGACAGCGTGTACGGAACGGCGCGCGGAAACCGGGCGCGTTTCCTGAAGGACAATCCGGATATCCTTCCCCAGGAGCTGAGCCGCTGGCTTAAGGCAGGCCTGAAAATCAGACCAGAGACCGGCGAAATCTACAAGCCCGTATCACGCCGCGTCAGAATACCGTCAGCGGTGGCAGCCGGGGCGGGCGTCTTTCTCTCTGACGACCTGCGTGAACGTGTTGCGTCACTGGCCACCGCGCAGAACGTGACAAGTGATGCCATGCTGAATGCCCTGGTGGAGCGCGAGGAACTGTGTCGTAAACTGTCCCTTCAGACGGAGAATGGTGACGCCGTACCGGAACAGCAGATTGCCGGCATTGTCAGCCGGTCCTTTTCAGCGCTGTCTGAGCGCAGTGAAACCGGGGCCTGGCACAGGGCGCTGGAGGTGCTGGTCCGGGAACTGACGGAATCTGGCCTGCTGTCATTCCATACCGGTAATATTGCCGAGAGCCGTCGCCTGAACATCCCCCGCACCGCGTATTACTGGTACGGCGGTTTCGTGGCAAAACGCGTGGCCATGATGCTGGGCTGCTACGATATCTACCTGTGGAACGAAATGATGCGCCCGGACAGCGATGTGGTCTTTGTGGGGGATGCGCGCAACGTCGTCGCCTGCTACTTCATCTGCCAGCAGATGTGCCGCCTGCTGAAAGCCGTGCGGCTGAGCTGGCGTAAGCAGCAGGGCGCGTGGGGGAGTCGGGCTGAGCTGGATGAGGCTGCGCACCGGTATACGCAGCGGCTGGCGGAGGGGATAATGGATAACGGTATTTTTATTGGTGGCGACGAGCAGAACTCTTACCGGCTGTACGATTATGCGGAAAAACATTATGCATGGGCCATGCGCTGAGCGGATGCAGACGGTTCCGGATGCCACTTTGTTGCTGTTCCGGTTAAAATACTCTCAGTATGACAGTAAGCGGGAACCCGACAGAATTTTGTGGACAGAATAAAGAAGGAAAAGAGCACTCAGTGACGTTGACAGAAAAATCGGGCCATCTGGCATGGTGTGCCCTGGTGGCGCTTGCGCTGGCCAGACAGAACGGCGATGCGCTGTCACCGGCACAGGAAAATCTCTTTCTCACCCGCTGGCTGGCGGCCGCGCTGAAGCAACGGCGTTTTTCGCGTGATGTGGCGCCCGATATCGAGTGGCTTCTGAAACAGGGACGCCAGCTGGGCGTCAGCGCGAAGCTGGCCAGCAAGCTGAATTACCTCTGGCGCTCCTGCACCGGCGAACTGTCTGAGCAAAACGACCTGTTCCGGCTGACGTATGCCCTGGAAACCGCGAAAGACATGAGCTGGAATTACCGCCTGTTGAGCGATCGGGAATGGTCAGGTCGGTATGCCGTTGCGCTGAACGCCGGCGTGAACGGCATTTATCTCTCGCGGACTAACCTCGACGCGGCGTTTGACGACGATGGGCGACAGATAAATCCGCTGCTGACGCGCCTGACCGGTAATGTCGGGGGCGTGGTAAAGCTGTTTAACCGGTGTGGCTGGCAGGCAGAGTCAGCACAGGATGCCTCCCTGCCACACCAGTTTATGTTGGTAGCCTGCCGGGATGCCGGATAGGTTATCCTGATTACATATGTAATACATTTGTAATCAATCATTAATCACCAAAGCCGCAACACAAGGTGAAGGTATATTGGTTGTAATATACACATGAGGCCACGATAATGTAGTTAAGGATGCAGCAGACTGGTTAATCCAGACATCCCGCTACCAGCGTTCGCTGGTCAGGCCTGGTCCGGTAAAGGCGCTTCTGAATACCAGATATATTTCTGGCGAAACCCACCTCAAGGTGGGTTTTGTTATGTATGAGCGTGATAGTTATTTTTTTTGATATCTTGAATACAAATGCAATACGTTTGTATTTCTTTTATAAAAGACGCTTTCGGGCCGTTTCATAGGCTTTTTCGTCTTCCCGTTTACCTACTGCGACCACCCATATAACAATCTCGTCATCGATAACCTTGTAAATCAAACGAAAACCAGATGCTCTCAGCTTTATTTTAAAGCAGCCAGCCAGATCACCATGCAGTCGGGCTGATTCCACATAAGGATTTTGCTGAAGCTTTTTTAGCTTCTTTTTGAATTGCTCACGGATCGTCTTTTCGAGCTTATTCCATTCCTTAAACGCCCTTTCGTCAAATTCAACATTAAAGGTCATCAACGTTAACCCTGATCCGTCTTGCCGGATTTTTCAGTCTTTCCCGAACCACTGCCAGAATATCAGCGTCTTCATCATCTTCGCTCACCATCACTGAGACTTCAGCAAAGGGGAGTTTTTCGTTCTCTGCGACATACCGCAGGAACAGACGAAGTGCGTCTGAAGGCGACAGATTCAGTTTTTCAAAGGCCTGATAGGCGTCTTTTTTCAGTTCGTCATCAACGCGGATTTGAATTGTGCTCATTGCTCGTACTCCGGTTATATCGTGTACAGTTATTATACAAGCACTACAAATGTAATTACAAGTGTGGTGCGTTTTTTACTAACCAGCAAGTAATGGCCACCACCCTTTTTTGACGGCAGAACACTAAATGAATGACTTGTGTAATACACAAGTATTCTATTTTCGTGTCAGAAGATGGCTGTAATCACGGTGATCCAGCGAAAAAGTGACACCCAGCTGTGGCGCTACGTCCAGCGCAAAAACCTTCAGATACACCTCCGTACTTTCATAGCGTTCATGCCCCATATAGGCCTGGACGACTTTCGGCGGCACGTGGTTGAAAAACAGATGCATGGCAAAACTGTGCCGCAGAGTTTTTGGATTGATGGCCGGGAGCGCAAATTCAATCCCCTCCTCCCGGGCTCTGTCGATCGCCTGTTGCATCCACAGCCAGGCTGTTTTCCTGCTGACGGCAAACAAGGGGCGTCGTCGGCCGGTTCTGAACGTGGCCAGATAGCGGCGAAGCTGATCGACATATGCGGCATCGAGCAGCGGCACTATCCGGGCTATCTTCTCATCCGCTGACGGTCGTCCCCTTCCCCGCTGGCGTTGTTTCAGTGTGCGTAACCGGATGCAGGGGCGTGGACCATCAAGTTGCAAATCCTCGGGTGTGATGGTCAGGGCTTCAGTAATACGGGCTCCGGTATTCCACAGTGTGGCAAAGAGCATACGCTGGCGCTCATCCGGCAGATAATGCAGTAATACGGCAACTTCGGGCGCCAGCAGATATTTAGGGAGATATGGCTGCAGCAGCGCCATACCACGCAGCGCGATGGCTGTTTCATAGTTCGTCGCAGGGACAGGGCTGTTGCCCGCTATCATCAGCATTCTTCCCTCCCCCCTTTCACTTGGTGTAATACAGTTAAAATACAAATGTAATCCTTATGAATTACACAAATACCCTCTCAGACCAGTTAAATCGCACCCATGTTTTTCGCCTCAGCCATAAACGTCCCGTGATGGCTTTCTGGGACGACGACCGGGATTGTTCTGCGGTTGTACAGCTGCATCAGCAACAATGTGCGATGGCGGCCGTCCGATACGCCAGAGTGTGTGACTGAAACCTGCGGGTATTCAACTGTGCCTTTCGCGATGTAGGTTTTGATCCTGTGCCACCGGCGCGGGTCAATGCAGAATGCACCGTCACCAAGAACGCTGAGAAAGGCCAGTCCGTCTACTTCAACAATCTTCGTCGGCTGATGGCGAAGCGGCTGCGGCAGATAAAACTGCAGGTCCTCAAAAGCCGGGAACGTGAGGCCCGACTCGTCCCGGGGGATGGCCTCAAAGGACGTAAAGGGATACTTCGTCATATAGGTCTGCATAAAGGTGTCCAGGTCTGTCTCAATCCTGGAGAACCATTCTGGTTCAGGTAAAAACGCTTTATCCCGCTCCCGCATCTCTCTGATGCTGTCGCCGAACAGGTCTTCAAGGCTGATGTTAACCTCCATGCTGCACTCCTGTTGCTGAATAAAAACAAAACCACGGCCCGGCAGGAACAACAACATGGGTATCCCGGGGTGGGGAGGTATCATTTTTTGTGTAATTCATTTGTATTACACAGGTGCGCTGTGCAAATTCTGTCGGGTAATACCCCTGCCAGTTATAAATTATTCGCGTAGCGTAATCCCGGCTTTCGTACTTATTCTGACACCTCCGTAGCCCTTATGCCACGGGAATAATTCGCCGCAGCCGTTTCCGTGAGGTAACAAAAATCGAAATATTCGTGTTCTGATACCTGGGTATTTTCAGCCAGGTGCCGGGAGAGTCGGAGAAAAAATGCCCTGTTCTGCCGTGGAACCGGACAGGGTGCGGGCCGGAAGCGAAAAGTTGCCTGAGGCAGGCCGGTGAAACACTCTGCCTGTTTCGTTACATCGACGGGAATGAATGCGTTCAGGCGAAAAAAAAACCGCCTTCAGAGGCGGTTTTTGAAAGGTATGGCCCTAACCAGTCCGGGACAAAACCACAGTCAAGCAGGAGAGAGCCGTTTTTTTCGGTACGATACGCCGCAGGTTCTGCAACGTATTCAAATGCGCTAATATACGGTAATTATAACACTACACAGAAAGGACGCAACAGCATGAGGATTGATGTTCGCCTGAGACGTAACGGCCTTTCCCCACGTCAGTTATTTTTCATTGAATGCTGGGGAAGTCTTGCGCATAAAGAAAGGGAAGGTGCGAATAAGCAGGTCATTTCTTCCCAAGCTGACTCGCTGATTAAA
>NZ_JACASJ010000162.1:0-6749 GCF_013391025.1 Enterobacter sp. SECR19-1250
GAGATGATGTCTATGGACGGTGCTGACCTTCCGGATAGCGGGACATCCTCCGCGCCCATGGATCACAGCAGCATGGCCGGTATGGATCATTCCCGGATGGCCGGAATGCCGGGTATGCAAAGTCATCCTGCGTCAGAAACGGATAACCCACTGGTTGATATGCAGGCGATGAGCGTCTCTCCGAAATTAAATGATCCGGGTATTGGTCTTCGAAATAACGGAAGAAAGGTTCTCACGTACGCGGATTTGAAAAGCCGCTTTGAGGATCCTGACGGACGTGAACCTGGCCGTACCATAGAACTGCATTTAACCGGCCACATGGAAAAGTTTGCCTGGTCATTTAACGGAATCAAGTTTTCAGATGCCGCACCGGTGCTGCTGAAATACGGTGAGCGGCTCAGGATCACGCTGATCAACGATACCATGATGACTCACCCCATTCACCTGCATGGTATGTGGAGCGATCTGGAAGATGAAAACGGTAATTTCATGGTTCGTAAACACACAATAGATGTTCCCCCTGGTACAAAACGCAGTTACAGAGTGACAGCAGATGCGCTTGGCCGCTGGGCGTATCACTGCCATTTGCTCTATCACATGGAAATGGGAATGTTTCGTGAAGTCCGGGTGGAGGAATGATGCGAATGAAGAGAAATTTGAAGGCCATACCTGTTCTGGTCGCCGGTTTCTTTACCTCACCGTTTTCTATTGCGGCGGGCTCCGTCTCTGCAGATCCCCACGCCGGGCACGACATGTCTGCCATGCAGATGCCAGCAGATGAGAATTTCACTGAGATGACGTCAATGGAGCCCATTGTAACTGAGAGCAGAACGCCAATTCCGCCTGTTACCGATGCCGACCGGAAGGCTGCATTCGGCAATTTACAGGGGCATGCGATTCACGACAGTGCGATTAATTATCTGGTTCTGCTGGATCAACTGGAATGGCAACGGTCGGATAACACCAACAATTTCAACTGGAGTGTTAACAGCTGGATTGGAGGCGACACAGATCGGATTTGGCTAAAGAGTGAAGGTGAACGAAGCATTGGGGAAACGGAGGCGGCTGAAGCGCAGTTACTCTGGGGACATGCGGTTGGCCCATGGTGGGATTTGGTTGCGGGTGTCAGGCAGGATTTCAGACCTGCTTCTGCCCGGACCTGGGCTGCTGTCGGTTTTCAGGGGCTGGCACTCTATAATTTTGAGTCTGAAATTACGGGTTTTGTCAGTAATGGCGGAAAAGCAGCCCTTCGTCTGGGAGGAGAATACGACGTTTTACTGACTAACCGGCTCATACTCCAGCCATCCTATGAGGTGAATTTCTACAGTCAGGATGATGAATCGCGGGGTCGCGGCAGGGGACTGACTGACACAGAGCTGGGGCTCCGGCTGCGCTATGAAATACGCCGTGAGTTTGCACCCTATATAGGCGTTTCCTGGAATCAACTTTACGGGAAAACATCCGATATGGCGAAAAGAGAAGGTGAGAAAGACCATCAGGTAGTATTCCTGGCGGGAGCCAGAATCTGGTTTTAACGCACTGATATAAAACACTCAACTAAACAGGTAAATAAAATGTCGATTTTAAATAAAGCCATTCTTACAGGTGGCCTCGTTATGGGCGTTGCTTTCTCTGCTATGGCCCATCCGGAATTAAAAAGCTCTGTGCCACAGGCTGATTCAGCCGTAGCGGCCCCGGAAAAGATTCAGCTTAATTTCTCGGAAAATCTGACCGTGAAATTCTCAGGTGCAAAATTAACGATGACGGGTATGAAAGGCATGTCATCACATTCTCCGATGCCGGTCGCGGCAAAAGTGGCGCCAGGCGCTGACCCTAAATCGATGGTCATTATTCCGCGAGAGCCTTTACCCGCTGGCACTTATCGTGTTGACTGGCGCGCGGTTTCTTCAGATACGCACCCTATTACCGGTAATTACACCTTTACAGTGAAGTAATATTATGAACGACCTGATTATGATTGTTATTCGTTTTCTTCTTTATCTGGATTTGATGGTAATATTTGGATTGCCATTTTTTCAGATATATGGAATAAGTGGTGTCAGACATGAAACCTATAACCTGACTAATTTCAGGTCGTTTATAACCTTTGCTGTTGTTACAGGCATCATTCTTACTGGCATTAATATGCTCCTGGTATCTAATGCCATGAGTGGAGTAACTGACCTCAGAGAATTATCCATCCATGTTATCGAGATGGTGATAGAAGAAACTGATGTGGGTATTAGCTGGATTGTCAGGCTCTGTGCCCTGTTTACCACACTCGGTGCTTTGTTCCTTTACACTAATAAGAGAGTATTGTCCTGCCTGCTGATGACGATGAGTGGGGGCGTGGCGCTGGCTACACTTGCCTGGGGAGGACACGCCGTTATGCATGACGGTCTGCATTACTATCTCCATTTACTGAGCGATCTGACCCATCTCGGCGCTGCAGGTGCCTGGACAGGTGCTCTGGTTGCATTTGCTATCCTGCTGATGCGCAGAAACGAGCATAATGCACAGAGCGTCATTGTGATATCTGACTCCCTGGCAAAATTTGCCACGGCAGGAACGGTGATTGTTGTAGCCCTGATCCTGAGTGGGCTGGTCAACTATCTGTATATTGCTGAGGGTAACTTAACTCCCTTATTCAACAGTTCCTGGGGGAGGATATTGCTTGCCAAGACGGCTCTGTTTGTTCTGATGCTTCTTCTGGCTGCAGCAAACCGGTTTCACCTGGGTCCCCGGCTTGAAGTTATGGTCAGGGAAGGGAATTATGATCGCAGCGTTGCCCTGATGCGAAACAGCATCCTGACAGAATTCGTTGTTGCGATTATCATTCTGGGCGCCGTAGCGTGGCTCGGAATGCTTGCTCCGTCTCAGGTCAGCTAGGGGACAGCCAACGCTCATGCGTGAGATTTTTACTTTCATATCAGCGAGTTGACCATGCAGCGTATTTTAATCGTTGAAGACGAACAAAAAACAGGTCGTTACCTGCAGCAGGGACTGGTTGAGGAAGGCTATCAGGCCGATCTCTTTAATAATGGCCGCGATGGTCTCGGGGCCGCGTCGAAGGGACAGTATGATTTGATAATACTGGACGTGATGCTGCCTTTCCTCGACGGGTGGCAAATCATCAGCGCACTGAGGGAGTCCGGGCACGAAGAACCGGTCCTGTTTTTAACCGCAAAGGACAACGTGCGGGACAAAGTGAAAGGACTGGAGCTTGGCGCAGATGACTACCTGATTAAGCCCTTTGATTTTACGGAGCTGGTTGCACGTGTAAGAACCCTGCTGCGCCGGGCACGCTCGCAGGCCGCAACAGTCTGCACCATCGCCGATATGACCGTTGATATGGTGCGCCGGACCGTGATCCGTTCGGGGAAGAAGATCCATCTCACCGGTAAAGAATACGTTCTGCTTGAGTTGCTGCTGCAACGCACCGGAGAAGTGTTACCCAGGAGTCTTATCTCGTCCCTGGTCTGGAACATGAATTTTGACAGTGATACGAATGTGATTGATGTCGCCGTGAGACGTCTGAGAAGTAAAATTGATGATGACTTTGAGCCAAAACTGATCCATACCGTTCGCGGTGCCGGATATGTCCTGGAGATCAGAGAAGAGTGAGGTTCAAAATTTCCCTGACCACACGCCTGAGCCTGATTTTTTCTGCGGTGATGCTTACGGTATGGTGGTTATCAAGTTTTATCCTGATTAGCACCCTTAATGGCTATTTCGATAATCAGGACCGCGATTTTCTGACAGGTAAACTTCAGCTCACCGAAGAGTTTCTTAAAACAGAGACGTTCAGGAACAAAACGGATATTAAGTCATTATCAGAAAAAATAAACGATGCGATGGTGGGGCACAATGGCTTATTCATTTCTATAAAAAACATGGAAAATGAAAAAATTGTTGAACTCTATGCCAAAAATTCTGTTGTTCCAGCGGTCCTGCTTAATAAGTCGGGTGATATTCTCGACTATATGATCCAGACGGAAGAAAATAACACCGTGTACCGCAGTATCTCGCGGCGGGTTGCCGTGACGCCGGAACAGGGTAAAAGCAAACATGTCATCATTACGGTTGCCACGGATACTGGGTATCACACCCTGTTTATGGACAAACTCAGTACCTGGCTGTTCTGGTTCAATATCGGTCTGGTCTTTATTTCTGTTTTTCTGGGCTGGCTGACCACACGTATTGGTCTGAAACCGCTACGGGAAATGACCAGTCTGGCTTCCTCCATGACCGTACACAGCCTGGATCAGCGTCTAAATCCCGATCTGGCTCCGCCGGAAATCTCTGAGACCATGCAGGAGTTCAATAATATGTTTGATCGCCTGGAGGGGGCATTCCGGAAACTGTCAGATTTCTCGTCTGACATCGCGCATGAGCTGCGCACACCAGTCAGTAATCTGATGATGCAGACGCAGTTTGCACTGGCTAAGGAAAGGGATGTTTCGCATTACCGCGAAATTTTATTCGCTAACCTGGAAGAACTGAAAAGGTTGTCACGAATGACCAGTGACATGCTTTTTCTGGCACGTTCAGAGCATGGTCTGCTGCGGCTGGATAAACATGATGTGGATCTGGCAGCCGAACTGAATGAATTACGTGAGTTGTTCGAGCCCCTGGCAGACGAAACAGGAAAGACAATCACGGTTGAAGGAGAGGGCGTTGTTGCCGGAGACAGCGATATGCTCCGACGTGCTTTCAGTAACCTGCTTTCCAATGCAATCAAGTATTCTCCCGATAACACCTGTACAGCGATACACCTTGAGCGTGACAGTAACTGTGTGAACGTGATGATTACGAATACGATGTCCGGCCAGGTTCCCGCTAATCTGGAACGTTTGTTTGACCGGTTCTATCGCGCAGACTCATCAAGGTTCTACAACACGGAAGGCGCGGGGCTGGGATTATCAATTACAAGGTCGATCATTCATGCTCACGGCGGCGAGCTGTCAGCAGAACAGCAGGGGCGTGAAATTGTGTTCAAAGTGCGCCTGTTAATGGTATAATTATTCATAAATCAGGAGCAGCGTGATAATTCAATCGCCCGGTTCCTGGCGTGATGATCAACCAGCCCTGAGATCAAATGCTTTCTCTGTTATAAGCATTGATTGTTCGGGTATGAAAACACCGGAGACCCAACCATGAAAAAGATCCTTGTATCCTTTATTGCCATGATGGCTGTCGCTTCATCTGCCTGGGCTGCAGAGACAATGAACATGCATGACCAGGTAAATAATGCCCAGGCGCCTGCCCATCAGGACATGGCTGAAATGCATAAAAAAATGATGAAATCCAAGCCAGCAGCTTCTAACGAAACAGCAAAATCATTTTCCGAAATGAACGAGCATGAGAAAGCCGCTGTTGTGCATGAGAAGGCGAATAATGGTCAATCTTCCGTTATTCATCAGCAGCAGGCTGAAAAGCATCGCAGCCAGATCACCCAGAATTAACCCGCAGCTCCACTTGTCAGACCCTCATTTGACGCCGAAGTCACTGGCTTACGCTCCCGATCGGGAGCGTTTTTTTTAAACCAAATGAAAGATTATGTCTGTGTATGATTAATCGTAGTCTGCGGCCTGTTATGAACTAAATGAACGACGGACTAAATTTAACATAAGATAGATTACACGAACTAAGTAATTGATTTTTATGTATTTAAAGTTTCTTGCCCGATTATATCCAGGGTTCATGCCGTGCCGTATCCTGAGACTGGCTGAGAATACGTATGACCGTAACCACCGAATGCGATGGCACAAAATAGATCATGTGCTGTTCCACCGGCAACGAGCAGATATTGTCTCCCAGCTCAGCGCGATGCGTGCCGATGTCATGCATGGCCAGCACGTTAAAAACCGCTGCTATACGGCTGATATACGCATCCGCCTGAACAATCCCGAACTGTCGGAAGCTGTAGCCCCAGATTGCTTCCAGATCTTCTTCTGCTTTGGGTGTCAGCTCAATCTCTTTCATTTGCCACCCTGGCCCTGACATTATTCAGGAATGCATCCTTGTTCCATGGTTTCGCCTCGCCGCTGCTGATGCCTTCGGCCAGCAGATCGCGCAGTTCCTGAAGGCGGGATTCAGCCTGCTTCTCTCGCAGAAGACGCAGCGCATCTCGCATGACCTCGCTCTGGGTACGGTAATCACCAGCCTTAACCAGGGAATCGATAAATTCGCGCAGCTCATCACCCACGTCCACCGTCATCGTACGGGCCATAACCCCTCCGTTTCATTATGTAAGATTTGTTCTTACATCAGTATATCATTTTAGCATCAGGCTTCCATGCTCAGTGATCGAGACTATGGACTGCATTTATGAGATCAACAGGGATGCGAAATCAAATAGATATCTAATAGAATGCTGAGTTGTAGCCTTAAGCGAGAACTGGAAATGAAATTAACAGAAAATCGGGTAGATACACTCATCGATACCCTGAACGACCTGATCTGCGATGAGCAAAGCATTACTCGCGAACAGCGAGAAAATTTAATTAAAACGGTTGCCACACTGGGTGGGCTTAAGGAGCGACTACGGCTCATTTCTGCGGAGAAAGAAGCCAGACAGATCGCTAAAAACGAGAAGGTAAAGAAACCGCGCGAACCGGACCTGGTGTTTCCCCGTACTGGAAAGCCGTGGCTGCCAGAGGATCTCGATGTTATCCATTCCATTATCGACGATATGATCTTGACCCTCCATCTCCGAACAGCTTTTGTATCTTAAGTTAACGATGTCC
>NZ_JACASJ010000163.1:0-6617 GCF_013391025.1 Enterobacter sp. SECR19-1250
TAAGGCCTTTGAATAAGACAAAAGGCTGCCTCATCGCTAACTTTGCAACAGTGCCTGTAATATCTGGCGTATTTATACTGCCGCAGCCTTGGACAGTTCGTGGTTTACGTAACCGGTATTGTTCCCACGTTTCGAGCTTTCCAGAACGACCTTCAACCCTCACCATCGGCCCTGCCAATGACAAGTTTGCCCACAAGGCAGTCTCGGAGATTCTTTTCGACCCATCAGCAACTTATGCCTAAGTCACCGGCGGCTTGCCTGCCACACATTGAACATTACAGACCAATTAGCACTTTGTCACCGGGGAAAGATGTAAAGATTATGTATAAATAGATTGGCTTAGAAGTGACATTTCAACTTTGGAGAAACAGGTGACATTTTAAACTTGCTTTAACAAAATTTTGGGACTGACCGAAACAAAAAGGCCAGCCCCGGAGGGCTGGCTATTCAGTACAGGGCAATGACAGGTTTCTTGATGCCGCAGGCGTGAGCGTAGCGGGTCAGTGTGTCGATGCTGGCTTTGGTGATGTTGTTTTCCAGGCGAGAAATAACCGGAGGTGTAACCCCCATGCGTTCAGCAACCTGCGCTTTTGTCAGGTTGTCATGCTTGCGCCATTCAGCAAGCAGCTCCCTGAGCTTTTCCTTACGTTCTTCTTCCTGCCATGCAGCGCGATATTCATCGTCCTGCATCCACTCGTTATGCAGTTCTTTATGGCTTACCAGTTTCATTAAGTACCTCCGCTAACCGCTTTTTGGCGAGATCGATTTCTTTCGCTGGCGTTTTCTGTGACTTCTTGATGAAAACACGGAGCATGATGATGGTATTGCCTTTGTGGTATACCCAGATTCCCCTGGCTATGTCCGTCCCCATCGTGCGGATCTCAAAAAGTCCATCGCCCAGGGGCTTCGTGTCCGGCTCCCGCAGTAATCGGGCGTCATACTCCAGTTTGCCGATGAGACGGTCAAACTTCACCCTGATTTTTACGGGTAATGCTGTGGCTTCTTCCCTGGCTTCCGGGTGATAAACAACGCTAAACATGTGACCTCCCATTTCTATTAATATTAACCTATAGGCTAATTTCAGACAAGGTAGAATTAACCTATAAGCTAATTTTGTTGGCAGTTATCGTGGCTACCCGGTCACTACCCTGTTAGCGTGAGTTTTCGTTCCACTGAGGAACGGGGATTTATGCGCGTTAGCGCATGTAAGGCGGCAGGATGAAATGACAGGTAGCACCGAGGGTTAGCCGCCGATACCAGTGAGGGATCGAAAGGGATCGCCTATCCATCCCTTCACCCTGCAAAGCCATATTCCGCTAAAAGCGGCTCAGAGGCTTTTGTGCGCGGTCGGAGTGGTCACAACAAGGCGAAGCCGCAGTTGGGGCGTATCTCCGCGTTAGCGGGTCGTAAGAGCCGCTTACGAGCGTGTAAGCTAATTCTTCAGCGATATTTGCTGACGTATCCGGCGTGGCCGGATTTGTCCAATCCCTCGATGGCTAACAGGCGAGCTGTTAGCCATCGAGGGATTCCGTTCTGAATGCCCCGCGCTTTAGCGTGGGGAGCTACTTTTGAGGCGCTCGCGCCGATGCTGTTCGGTTATCCACTTTTTGGGGTTTGAGAGCCAATGGAACGAAAACGTACGCTAAGAAGTTAATTCATTGTTTAAATTGAAATTTAGTTCTCTCAGTTCCCCCTTCAAAATATCCTCCGGTAGCGTAAACGTATAATGCCCCAGCATATTGATATGCCCGTGCATCAGTGGGGACAACCGGGCGATATCTTCAACCCCGATTTCTTCTCCATTACTGCGTATCCAGCTCAGGGCTTCCTGCATATAAAGTGTGTTCCACAGTACCACTGCGTTAGTGACCAGGCCCAGTGCCCCCAGCTGATCTTCCTGACCTTCACGATAGCGCTTTCTGATCTCACCGCGCTGCCCGTAGCAGATCGCCCTCGCCACAGCATGGCGGCCTTCCCCCCGGTTTAGCTGCGTCAGGATCCGCCGACGATAATCCTCATCATCAATATAATTAAGAAGGTACAGCGTCTTGTTGACGCGCCCCACTTCCATGATCGCCTGTGCCAGCCCTGATGGGCGCGAGCTTTTCAGCAAAGAGCGAATGAGTTCTGAAGCATGAATGGTGCCCAGTTTCAGCGAACCGGCGGTTCGCATCATCTCATCCCACTGATCCTCGGCTTTCGACAGATCGGCACAACCACGTGCCAGTTCGTCCAGTGCACCGTAATTTGCCGATTTATCCACTCGCCAGAATACCGCTTCACCGGCATCGGCAAGCCGGGGGGAAAACTGGTATCCCAGCAGCCAGAAGAGGCCAAAAATAATGTCGCTGGTACCGGCTGTGTCTGTCATGATCTCAACCGGATTCAGCCCTGTCTGCTGCTCCAGAAGGCCTTCCAGCACAAAAATGGAATCTCGTAATGTGCCGGGGACAACGATGCCGTGGAATCCAGAGTACTGATCAGAGACGAAGTTGTACCAGGTGATGCCACGTCCGGAACCAAAATATTTTCTGTTAGGTCCTGAATTGACGGTTTTCACCGGCGTGACAAAGCGCATGCCATCAGCTGAAGCCACTTCGCCACCACCCCAGCGGCCAGCAAGCTCCAGTGTGGACTGAAAATCAACCAGGCGGGCATTGGCGCTGACCAGCGTTTCTGCCCGGAGGTAATTCTGTTTTACCCAGCTAAGCCGGTGGCGCGTCAGCGCCGGTATATTGTGCTTTATCAGCGGTTCCAGCCCGATATTGCAGGCCTCTGCCATCAGGACCGCGCACAGGCTGATGTGCAGATCCTGTGCCCGGGCCCCGGATTCACTGACATGCGTAAACTCACGTGTAAATCCCGTTCTGGCATCTATTTCAAGCAACAGTTCCGTCAAATCTACTGGCGGGAGTAGCAGCCTTACCCGACTGTTGAGACGATGCAACGATGTTGGCTCCTCCAGTTTCTCCAGGCTGCTGATAGTCAGGGAAGGATGTTTACCGTCATGGCAAATATGAACCTCCGCATTTCCTTCAAAGCGGGATGCGACGGTTTTCCAGGTTTCATCTAGCTGGACCGCCAACTGTTGCACGCCTTTATGTCCATCAGTGGGATGTCCCAGCGCCCGGCAAACGGGGACCCGCTGAGCCTGCCATTCTTCCCCCTGCAACAGCTTCTCGCGGGGATTTCCCCAGCGATCGCTGTTTTCGAGCCAGATGTCCCTTCGACGTAGTGCATCCTGAAGGCGCTCCAGCAGACAAAGCGAGTAACCGGCACGCTGTATCCGGCCCTCCGCATCGTATACCAGGCGTTTCCAGGGGCCGGTAATAATATGTTCAGGCGCATTGTCCAGGATGCGCTTTTTCGAGCAGTTCAGTTCGGTCAGATAATGAATGGCGGACAACGTATGTTCTCCGGCTGGCGCTGCCTGGAAATGCAGGTCGCGCAATACCGCCGGAAGAAAGCGCTTTACCCGCCCGTACTGCTCCACCATTTCGTCATGGAAATTG
This sequence comes from Enterobacter sp. SECR19-1250, assembly GCF_013391025.1. Taxonomy (NCBI): domain Bacteria; kingdom Pseudomonadati; phylum Pseudomonadota; class Gammaproteobacteria; order Enterobacterales; family Enterobacteriaceae; genus Enterobacter; species Enterobacter sp. SECR19-1250. The sequence continues at coordinate 3,513 of NZ_JACASJ010000163.1, forward strand.
TTGTTCTGAGGCCGGGCCAGCTCATTTACCTTGCAGACGGATTCTGCCAGCCTGCTTTTCGGTATGCTGTTGAATATGGTCTCCCTCAGTTCAGCATCGTCAGCCTGTTCATCCAGCAACAATGAACATGCCCGCGCCAATATTAGCGCAGCACGATCAAGATCTTTAAGCGTCCTGAGCCGTTTTTTCTGCCCCGTTTTCTTCGCCGCACGAGTGATATCCAGTATCAGCATATCGAGCACATCAACGGCCTCATCCAGCGCCGCAGTCTCCTGCGCTTTAACGAATGCTGTGAGTACGGCCAGTTTTCTCTGCTGTGGCATTCGCGCGATATATTTTACCGACGCCATGCCTGCGTAACGGGCCAAATTACGCAGTTGTATAGCAGGCAGACCGGTAAAATTCAGTCGGGAAAATTCCAGGTTTCGCAGCCGGATATACCGCTCCAGCGCTTCGGTAAATGCCGGGCCGCTGACGGTGACCGGTCCCTTTTTCAGTTGCTCCAGCGGTGAAGTACGCTGCCCCTCAGGAATGTCCAGAAGCTCCGTCACGCGGGCGGTCTGCCAGCTGTCCGGCAACGCGGCCAGTTTCTTCCACAGCCGCTGATTTGCCCGTTCGCGTATTTCACTGACGAGACGTACAAGTGTGGTTGCTCCGGGCAGCAGGACCTTATTCTGAAGCAGCCACGCGGTGGCAAAATCAAACATAAGGCCGGGTCGCTCATTACTGAGCCATGCGCGGGTGTACAGCAGGCGCTTCAGGCGGAAAGACCAGGGGAAATCGCCAAATTCATGGTAACCGTAATATTCCTTAATCAGCGCAGTATGCTCTCTGAGGGTGGTAACCCGTTCTGCGTAGCGGGTAAGGACTTCTGGACGGCGAATATTAAGCTGCACCGCGACAAATTGCTGAACACCTGGCAGAACCCGGGTTAAGTCTGTCAGAAAGGTGCCCAGAAAACGGGCGGTGGTGAGCTGAAGCGCAATTCCCAGCCGGTTATGCCTTCCCCGCCGCTGGTTAATGAAGGCAAGATCCCGCTCATCAAGATGAAAATAGCGCGCCAGCTGCACGTCATTGGGTTCTGCAACATAGCGACCATAATTCAGTTCCTGCTCAGTGGTCAGAAAATCGACGGGCATACCGGCCTCCCTGCCTGATGGTCATGAATTAACAATTTCGCAACCGTCCGAAATATTATAAATTATCGGACATCGTAAAACTGTTACATTAATATGTCTATTAAATCGTAAATTTGTAATAATAGACATGAGTTGTCCGATATTCGATTTAAGGTACATTTTTATGCGACTTTTTGGTTACGCTCGGGTCTCAACCAGTCAGCAGTCTCTTGATCTTCAGGTCAGAGCACTCAAAGACGCAGGTGTGAAAGCAAACCGTATATTTACCGATAAGGCATCCGGCAGTTCAACAGACCGGGAAGGGCTGGATTTGCTGAGGATGAAGGTGGAGGAAGGTGATGTCATTCTGGTTAAGAAGCTCGACCGTCTTGGCCGCGACACTGCCGATATGATCCAACTGATAAAGGAATTTGACGCTCAGGGCGTGGCAGTCCGGTTCATTGATGACGGGATCAGTACCGACGGTGATATGGGGCAAATGGTGGTCACCATCCTGTCGGCTGTGGCACAGGCTGAACGCCGGAGGATCCTAGAACGCACGAATGAGGGCCGACAGGAAGCAAAGCTGAAAGGAATCAAATTTGGCCGCAGGCGTACCGTGGACAGGAACGTCGTGCTGACGCTTCATCAGAAGGGCACTGGTGCAACGGAAATTGCTCATCAGCTCAGTATTGCCCGCTCCACGGTTTATAAAATTCTTGAAGACGAAAGGGCCTCGTGATACGCCTATTTTTATAGGTTAATGTCATGATAATAATGGTTTCTTAGACGTCAGGTGGCACTTTTCGGGGAAATGTGCGCGGAACCCCTATTTGTTTATTTTTCTAAATACATTCAAATATGTATCCGCTCATGAGACAATAACCCTGGTAAATGCTTCAATAATATTGAAAAAGGAAGAGTATGAGTATTCAACATTTTCGTGTCGCCCTTATTCCCTTTTTTGCGGCATTTTGCCTTCCTGTTTTTGCTCACCCAGAAACGCTGGTGAAAGTAAAAGATGCTGAAGATCAGTTGGGTGCACGAGTGGGTTACATCGAACTGGATCTCAACAGCGGTAAGATCCTTGAGAGTTTTCGCCCCGAAGAACGTTTTCCAATGATGAGCACTTTTAAAGTTCTGCTATGTGGTGCGGTATTATCCCGTGTTGACGCCGGGCAAGAGCAACTCGGTCGCCGCATACACTATTCTCAGAATGACTTGGTTGAGTACTCACCAGTCACAGAAAAGCATCTTACGGATGGCATGACAGTAAGAGAATTATGCAGTGCTGCCATAACCATGAGTGATAACACTGCTGCCAACTTACTTCTGACAACGATCGGAGGACCGAAGGAGCTAACCGCTTTTTTGCACAACATGGGGGATCATGTAACTCGCCTTGATCGTTGGGAACCGGAGCTGAATGAAGCCATACCAAACGACGAGCGTGACACCACGATGCCTGCAGCAATGGCAACAACGTTGCGCAAACTATTAACTGGCGAACTACTTACTCTAGCTTCCCGGCAACAATTAATAGACTGGATGGAGGCGGATAAAGTTGCAGGACCACTTCTGCGCTCGGCCCTTCCGGCTGGCTGGTTTATTGCTGATAAATCTGGAGCCGGTGAGCGTGGGTCTCGCGGTATCATTGCAGCACTGGGGCCAGATGGTAAGCCCTCCCGTATCGTAGTTATCTACACGACGGGGAGTCAGGCAACTATGGATGAACGAAATAGACAGATCGCTGAGATAGGTGCCTCACTGATTAAGCATTGGTAACTGTCAGACCAAGTTTACTCATATATACTTTAGATTGATTTAAAACTTCATTTTTAATTTAAAAGGATCTAGGTGAAGATCCTTTTTGATAATCTCATGACCAAAATCCCTTAACGTGAGTTTTCGTTCCACTGAGCGTCAGACCCCTATTTCTGCCGTTATGCTACATAAGTTTGCTGTCGTGCCGTTAGGGCCCAGGCTA
>NZ_JACASJ010000164.1:0-6543 GCF_013391025.1 Enterobacter sp. SECR19-1250
GAAGATTCCGACGTTACTAACTGAGTGTTGTATCTAATCGTGGGGGCAGGTCAATGTGCTCCCGGTTTCAATGCATATTGAACGACACCAGCGAAGCTCTTACCCCTTTTGATCTTCTGCATACCCTTCATCGGGTTTGCTCCATATGTCAGCATTTAGCAGGTGCTGGCGAAGCTCTTCCAGTTGTCGCTTCACAGCGAAAAGCTCTGTATGAGTAAGCTGGCTATCTTTACTCTTACTATCGATATGAAGAGCGATACGGTTTAGCTTCTGATTGATCTCACCCAGAGTCTTCCATGTTTCGATGTTTACAGGAGGTACATTCATGGGGAGCTTCTGCAAGGAAGCCATACGTAACCATTCACCTTTAGATGTAGAACCTCGTTTTGTGTTGAGTAATTGAAGTTCCGAGTTATTAAGACGGACACTGACACAGTGTGTTCGCAATGATCGTGGGTTGATATTAGATTGATTCATAAAAATTCCTTTTATTAGATTGATTACTCATTCCATGTGTAATAACTTATTTATAATAAGTTATAAATAAAAGTCAATGAATTGTGATGCTGAAATCAATTATAAGGAGAGTGAATGTATTTAATGATGCCTTTGCATATGCACATAGACTATGGTTTTGGTGCAACAGCAGAACAGTTTAAAGAATCAGCAGATTTATTATCGGCTTCTGAATCCATTAAGGATTTAGGTATGCCAGTCAATTATCTTAGACGACATGCAATCGAACTTTACCTAAAATCTTTAATTTATGTTTTGCACCGAAATTTTAAAATTCCATTCAGTAGTGGTGGTACTCTTGGAAAACCAAAAATTAAAGTGTTGGGAAAGGATTTTGAATTAGAAAACATGCATGACATCAGATTATTAACCATATATTTAATCGGTCAGCACAATAAGTTAATACCTTGTTTTTTCCACTTAGGAATAGGTGTAATTGAAAAGGATGTTTTAGATAAGATCAATAAGATAAATTCCATTGATTCTAAGAGTACTTTTTTTCGCTATCCTAAAACGGGAGATCACATCCAGGATATGAGAAAGTCATCTGTAAGACAAAAAAGTACGGAAGATATTATAAACTCGATGAACAAAAAAGAAGGGAAGTATGTGAAGGCTTTGCTATTAGTTGATGACGAGGATAACATAGTTGACTCATTTGACATGGATGTAGATGTATTCCCAGATTTAAATAAAAATCTTAAATATCTATGTGATTATTTTCATGATCTTCATGCGGCATACCGATGGGGTATATGTGATGGCAGGTGACTATATTTTTATTTACTTAGATAAATTTGCATGAAAAATATTTCCTTTTCAATCGTAGAGCAGAAAAGCAAGGCAACTCAGAGAAGCGGAGCTTCGGAGAGTTAGCCCTTGCTTAATGCTTCTGAATTGATAAAATGATATGATGAAGAGTTTGAACAGATAATGTATTAATTTATACACTGGGGTATAAAATGAATTTTGGTAAACTCTCACTTTTAGTAGTTGTCATTTTAAGTAATTCCTCTTTTGCATCGGATACTCCTTTGGTTCAACAATCATTGTTAAGGCAGAATGCAATAGAGTTATGTCGTGCCTTTGAAGCATCAGGATCTGAATTTACAATTTATGGAGAAGCTAATGGTGATATGGCAGTCAACTTAAAAAAGCTTAAAAGCCTGAATCTAGGGGAGTTAAATGCGAAGTTAGGCACTAATTATTCTAATTGGGAAGGAGTTCCGAAAGTAGAAAGGAAGGATCAACTCTCTGAAAATATCAGAATGTCTAATTGTACTTTGACAGCATTTAATATGCTATCTCAGGATTATAAAGAAAAAGTTGAATTACAGGATAGGAAACAAGAATTATTACGCCAGCAGGAAGTAGTTGAACAGGAAAATAAACTCCCCCGTAATTATATTGTCAGTGGTGACCGACTACGTTTATTGCCTGATCTATATATTGAAAAGAGGACTGATTATAGCATTGGTAATAAGTATTATCTAGAAATTACAACTCCTGAAAACGGCTTAATTAGAATGATTAATGGAACAAAAGAAGTGATTGATTACAAAAACAAGTCGTATTATATTTCATTCCATAGAAATAACCATAAGCAGATTGTCATTACATTGGAAAATAAAAAAGAATAAATAAATTTGAAATTCTATTTTTGATAAAGCATCCTTGTTAGATATTAAACAAGGGGGGGTCAAAATGAGAATATTTATGGTTTTATTACTGCTTATGTTGCCTACATATTATGTAAATGCTCAAAATATTTGTGTGGATTACAAAACAGATCCACAGGTTGATGCAAAATATGTTTTAACTATAAAAAGAAAAATGGATTTTGTTGAGTATAATGATGTGATAAAGGTTACTAAGTACGATCATAAGCTAATTCAGGTATTTGAAATTAAAAAGACAATTCCTGAGCTAAAAAAGGATAAACCTTCTACAAAATATGACATTCTTGACAATACAAAACTCTATATTAATATGTATTCCAAGGATAAGATTGATTTAAATAAAAAAACAGACTTTAATTGTATCTATATTGAGCTTAACAACAAGAGAAATAAAAAAAATTACCACATTAATTGACAATGACATTATTGCTGAGTTCAGATCGCGTTAAGAACAACAAATATTATTATATTAGATGATCATAAATAATATTGGCTTCCTTTTGTCACTTTCATTTAGTCATTTTCACATTGTTTATCTCATTAGGTATACTGGTTGAAACAGGATACCCTTTCTAAGATATCCTGCTGTCTGCTCAATAGTTAGGGGAAATTATAGAGAATATGTCTTTTTTCTCAATATAAACCCCCAGTTCATCATATGGGTTGCCATAAGCTGAGGCTGATAACCAATTAAGGCTTGTGATTAAAATATTATCATTGTCCCATGATAATATTTTTGCATGAGAGATTGGATCTTTCTTTTTCTCTAGAATAATTCCATTTGCACTTAAAGACTTACTTGTCTCTTCAAGTTGTTGGGTATTGATTCCCCCACTTAGAGATGAGTAATACATTTTTATGTTCAGCTTATTATTGTCTGTTATTGAACTTATTAAAGGTGTCAAAATAGGTCTTTCGGCATTATTACTAATCCTATGGCTTGCAATAAAGATGGTGCTTGTTGCTTTGTCCCTGGCATCTAAAACGTAATCGTGATGCTCATTTTTTGTGATGATTTTAATTTTTACATTTTTTTCAGTAGGATTTGCAGTAGCCAAATGTTGAGTAACTTTTTTTAACTCATAAGCTATGGCAGAAATAGATTTGCTTAAATTATTAGATACCCGCGACTTCCCTTTTGATAATATACTCAAAATATCTAATACTTCAGTTGTTAAGACATTATTTGTCGTAAATACAGAGCATTCATATCGATTGAATCCGCTCGCTAACCAGTTGCATGAACCTATTGTTGCACAATAACCATAATTTAAGGTATCACAAACTATAATTTTCGCATGTGAGCCTGTTGGATCTGAATGTATTGTAAAAAGTGAAGCTAACCCAAGTTGTACTATTTCCTCCTTATAAACATTAAGTCCACTAAGAAATTGATTATAACTGCCCATGCTTTTTTCATCATCAGGTTCCTCTTGACCCCATAATATATCGACTTGGACTCCTCGTTTAGCTGATTCAATTAGTTTATTAAAGATGTCTTGAAAATTTTTCAATTGGATAAAAGTTGAATGGATAATAATCCTGCTGAGAGATTTATCAATCAAGTCCAGAAGATGAGCTTTATGATTTTCAGCGCCGGATATTATTTGAAATTCGTTTTCGCCAATCAAGTGTTCTTCAAAATGATTTTCATAAGACTCTGTGCTAAAAATACTTAGTTTAGAACTCTTATTTTGAGAAGTGCTACTTTCTTTACGTTTTAAATTAGCAGCAGAAATTATATCTTCAGCCAATTCTTTTGAGATATCAGATGGAACACCTGTTATATTATCGGCCTCATCAACCTGAGCTATTGCAAAAAGTTTGTTTTGATAATATGGTCGATCATTTGCCCTTTCCTCATAGCCTATAACCTCTTCATCACTATCTTCAACACAATTTAGTATATCTGATGGATATGGTGCATATTTCGGGTTTTTTATATTTAACTCTGTAGCTATTGAGTTTTTATTCCTGAGCAATTCATTTGCTCTTTGTTTGTTATATATTTGATAGTTTTGGTTTCTGGCATTTACTCGATAACACTTTGCTATTTTAGGGTCAATTAAAAACTTCCTAGTAGATTCCATAGGCTCTCTTTCATAAGGAAGTTCGTCATGGTTAGCAACAATAAATCCAACATCAGTAATTCTGAAATTATATTTTGAGTCTAATTCTACTAATTCGACCCAACCCAATTTCATAAACGGTATTATTATTTCAATGATTAGTCTCTGCGGAAGATTTGACTTCAATGATAATTCTTCTATTGGATAAGAACGGCGGCTAATTTCTTGAAGTAAAAAATGATCTAAAGCTCCCCACCTATGACCCTTAAAAATTTTGAATTTATGTACGCCATAATGAAAAGGAATTTTTACATAAATATTTTTATTTTGCATTTTTCTTCCCTTGCTTTTTTGTTGAGTTACTCTCAATTAATAAAAGATTACCGATTTGAGCAGATGTTTCTAATTCATTAATTAATTTAGGAATGAATTCATATTCTTGTGAGCTCTCTTTTACTATACGATTAGACCAAGATTTAAGAAGTTCATATGATCCTATGATAATTAATTTATGCTTGGCTCGGCTGAGTAAAACATTTATACGACGTTGATCTGATAAAAAACCTAAGGCACTTTTTATTGTGCTTTTACCATTATTTCGGACTAATGATATTATTACAATATCTGCCTCACCACCTTGAAAAGAATCCACTGTAAGGCAGTAACCATCATTATCGTCAGGAGGAATGTAATTATTTAGAAGAGTTTTAAGCTCATTGTTTTTCTTTGCAATTTCTATGTGTTTGGAAATTAATTTTACTTGATTGGAATAAGGCGAAAGAATGGCTAATTTGATTTTTTTTGTAGGGTTGGTGTTTTTATCAAGATCTTTTAAAATGTCGATTATTTCTTTACATTCACTCTCGTTAGACCAAATTGGTTTATGTTCTCCGGCTCGACTTCCCTTTGTTTTTTGTACATCTTGTTGATTAATCCATACAAGTGCTGGCGTATCTTTTAATATTGACTCTTGCTTTATATTTATAACAGAATCAAAGTCTTTTGAAAGATATTTCAATTTTTTTTCAGCATCAGTAAATAACTCATTTTTATAAAAAACATTGGATATTACTTCCGCGATGTGAGGATGCATACGATGCTGGACTGATAACATAGAAGATAGTTTATTTTTTCGTTTTTGGCCTTTACCTGCTAACTGTTCAAACTTTTCATCTTGTTCTTCATCTTCTAAAATCAAAGACTCAAATAAATTTACATATTTTGTTGCTCGTAATCCTATTTCTCTTGCCTGTTCGTCATTGATTGATGAAAAGTAGCCATTGCGGATTAATTCATTTTTTAATTTGAAGTTGTTTATGCTATCAACTTCTTCGAAGGTGTTGGTTAGTTTTTTATTATTAGTTAATATTTTTTTTAGTTCAATGGAACGGTATGGTGGTAATTGACGGTGATCACCGATCATTAACCTTCTATAAGACAACAAAAGAGGACTGATTAGTTCTATCCCTGTAACTTTCCCTGTCTCTTCCATGATAGACCAATCAAATTGTGCTCTTTCCTTTATCATTCTTTCGACATAATCGGAATTTGTTGTAGCGAATATTAAGCTTGCTGATTTGATAAGTTGATTAATTAATGGGTATCTTTTTGCAGGTGAGGATTTAAGTAAACCAGCAATGTCATTCTTTAATTTATCATTAGATGAATTTTTAAAAAGATCGCTTTCTACAAACATCTTTAAGTATTCTAAGCCAGTCTCATCAGCACTGTTTACTACAATATTGTCCTCACCAGAAACTTTGTTGCATCTAATGATTATAGGGCCATTAATGCTTTTATCTTGCGTAACTAAATCTTTAACAACTTCATGGTAAAGATGCTGTACAGTAGCATGACTCTGTGCGGTGAATAATATTCTGCTGTTAGGTTCTTCTTTAAATATATATTGAGATAGGGCTTTTACTAAGTGAGTTTTACCAACTCCCGGAGGTCCCTGCACAAGGTTCATTGGTAAAGTTGATAAAACTTTTGAAAAAACTTTCTGTTTAGATTCATCTAATGAATCCATTATATCTTCTGCAACGATTTCTTCATTGCTTACTGTAAGGTGTGTGTTAGGTGAAGTAATTACATTCATCAATTCTACATGATTTTCAAGCATGTCTAATGTATTTGCATGTCGTGTTATTTGACGCAATGTACCTTCTAGAGAATCTGGAACAATATAAAGATCTCGCCAATCGGGAAGTGGTTTTTTAGAGGTGAAACGGCTTTGTTGAATAAATCAGATTTCGGGTAAGTCTCCCCCGTAGCGGGTT
>NZ_JACASJ010000165.1:0-6470 GCF_013391025.1 Enterobacter sp. SECR19-1250
AACTGAATATGGCGTTCTGAGTCTTCCCACCATGATCGGGGAAGACCCATATAAATACATGTGTGGTGGTCGTAATGCGCAAAATAATCCATGTCGATATGGACTGTTTTTTTGCCGCAGTGGAGATGCGTGACAACCCGGCGCTGCGGGATATTCCTATTGCCATTGGCGGTAGCCGTGTCCAGCGCGGTGTAATCAGCACCGCCAACTATCCTGCGCGCAAATTTGGCGTGCGCAGCGCCATGCCTACCGCCATGGCCCTTAAGCTTTGTCCTCATCTCACGCTTTTACCCGGTCGCTTTGAGGCGTACAAAGAAGCGTCCCTGCATATCCGCGAAATCTTCTCTCGCTACACCTCACTGATTGAACCTCTGTCGCTGGACGAAGCTTATCTTGATGTCACCGACAGCGTGCACTGTCACGGCTCCGCGACGCTGATGGCGCAGGAGATCCGCCGGACTATCTTCCAGGAGCTGAATCTGACCGCGTCGGCAGGTGTCGCACCGGTGAAGTTCCTCGCCAAAATAGCGTCCGATCTCAACAAGCCCGACGGCCAGTACGTTATTACCCCGGAAGAGGTCCCGGCGTTTTTAAAAACGCTGCCGCTCGGCAAAATCCCGGGCGTAGGCAAAGTCTCTGCGGCAAAGCTGGAAAGCATGGGGCTGCGAACCTGCGAAGATGTACAGCGCAGCGATTTAGCCATGCTGCTTAAACGTTTTGGAAAATTTGGCCGCGTGCTGTGGGAGCGCAGTCAGGGGATAGACGAGCGCAGTGTCAGCAGCGAGCGGCTGCGAAAGTCGGTCGGGGTTGAACGCACATTGATTGAAGATATTCATGACTGGTCTGAATGCGAAACCATCATTACGGAGCAGCTCTATCCTGAACTGGAACGGCGCTTAATCAAGGTCAAACCGGACCTGCTGATTGCCCGTCAGGGCGTGAAGCTTAAGTTCAATGATTTTCAGCAGACGACTCAGGAGCATGTCTGGCCGCGCCTGAATAAAGAGGATCTCATCGCGACGGCGAAAAAGGCCTGGGATGAACGTCGGGGCGGGCGAGGGGTCAGGCTGGTGGGGTTACACGTTACCTTGCTGGATCCGCAGCTGGAACGTCAGCTGGTATTGGGATTGTAAAAAGGCCGGTGGCGCGACGTTGTTCACCCTCTCCCTTTGGGAGAGGGCTGGGGTGAGGGTATTACTTAGCAGGAATCGCTTTCAGCAGTTCAGTCAGCAGGGTCCAGTAATGGCCCACGCTTTCAATGTGAACCTGCTCATCCGGCGAGTGCGGCCCGGTAATGGTTGGCCCAATGGAGACCATATCCATGTTCGGGTACGGCTTCTTGAACAGACCACATTCCAGACCCGCGTGGATCACCTGAATGTTTGGGGTGCTGTTGAACAGACGCTGGTATGTTTCACGCACCAGTGCCATCACCGGAGAGCTTGCGTCCGGCTGCCAGCCTGGGTAGCTGCCTTTGGCAGAGGTTTTCGCACCGGCCAGCGTGCCCAGAGATTCCAGCATGCTCACTACGTACTCTTTACCGGTGTCGATAAGCGATCGGATCAGGCAGATGATCTCTGCGCTGTCGTCGCCCATGGTGACCACACCCACGTTCAGAGAGGTTTCAACCACGCCTTTCGCGACGTCTGAGTTGCGGATCACGCCGTTTGGTGTCGCGTTTAACAGCTGAATAAAGGTGTCACGAGACTGGGTGGTCAGCGCGGCTTTATCCGTGGAGACGGACTCCAGCACTACGGTCAGGTTCTTCTCTTTCGCGGACAGTTCGTTTTTCAGGATATCCAGATAGACGCTGGAGAGCTTTTTCAGCTCGTCCGCTTTGGCGGCTGGAACGGCTACCGTCGCGAACGCTTCACGTGGGATTGCGTTGCGCAGCGTACCGCCGTTGAAATCGACCAGACGCAGGTCCAGCTCAGCCGCGTGGCCCGCCAGGAAGCGTGCCAGCAGTTTGTTGGCGTTGCCCAGGCCTAAGTGAATATCACCGCCGGAGTGGCCGCCTTTAAGCCCTTTCAGCGTCAGCTTGAAGGTCTGGAAGCCAGCAGGCACCGCTTCACGGGAGAGCGGCAGGGTAGAGATAAAATCAATCCCGCCCGCGCAGCCCATGTAGATCTCGCCTTCTTCTTCGGAGTCGGTGTTGATCAGAATATCCGCCTGCAGCCAGTTCGCCTGCAGACCGAACGCACCGTCCATGCCCGCTTCTTCGGTCATGGTTAGCAGCACTTCCAGTGGACCGTGCTGAACGCTGTCGTCCGCCAGTACCGCCAGCGCAGAGGCCATACCGATACCGTTATCTGCACCCAGCGTGGTGCCGCGTGCTTTCACCCAGTCGCCGTCGATGTACGGCTGGATCGGGTCTTTCGTGAAGTCGTGAACGGTGTCGTTGTTTTTCTGTGGCACCATATCCAGGTGCGCCTGCAGCACAACCGGTTTACGGTTTTCCATGCCTGCGGTCGCCGGTTTGCGGATCAGAATGTTGCCAACCTGGTCGCGTTCAGCGTGCAGACCTTTTTCCTTCGCCCAACCCATAATATGTTCGGCAAGCTGTTCTTCATGGTAAGACGGGTGTGGAATGGAGCAGATTTTGGCAAAAATATCCCACAGCGGCTGGGGAGATAATTGAGACAGTTCAGACACGATAAGTCTCCTTGTCGATGCCCTGCAAAGCGAGTTGCAGGTCACAGGGTTAGCAGGTTAATAGTTACCACAAGTCAGGCTTGCGAGATGCAACTGAGAATACCACTTTCTCAGATGGCTGGTAGCATAAAGCATGTAAAAACTCAGGCAGAGGGCGCTAAACACTGGTTTTTAGTGCGTCAGATCTCTATAATCTCGCGCAACCTATTTCCCCCTCGAACACTTTTTAAGCCGTATAAAAACAGGCTGGGACACTTCACATGAGCGAAAAATACGTCGTCACCTGGGACATGTTGCAGATCCACGCACGCAAACTGGCCGCGCGTCTGATGCCTTCTGAACAGTGGAAAGGCATTATTGCCGTTAGCCGTGGCGGTCTGGTACCGGGGGCGCTGCTGGCCCGTGAGCTGGGTATTCGTCATGTCGATACCGTCTGCATTTCCAGCTATGACCACGACAACCAGCGTGAGCTGAAAGTGCTGAAACGCGCGGAAGGCGACGGTGAAGGTTTCATCGTTATTGATGACCTGGTGGATACCGGTGGTACCGCGGTGGCTATCCGCGAAATGTACCCAAAAGCACACTTCGTCACCATCTTTGCGAAACCGGCGGGCCGCCCACTGGTTGATGATTACGTGATTGATATCCCACAGGATACCTGGATTGAACAGCCATGGGACATGGGCGTGGTCTTCGTACCGCCTATTTCCGGCCGTTAATTTCCGTACGTAACTTTACACGCCCGGCTATGCCGGGCGTTGTTCTTTTTATTCTGCCACGCGTTACAATGGACACTATATGACGTATCCATGGAGGCAACGCAATGACGCAGGCGAATCTCACCGAGACACTCTTCAAACCCCGTTTCAAGCACCCTGAAACCTCGACGCTGGTGCGTCGCTTCAATCCGGGGAACCAGTCTGCATTAGACGGTAAAAACGTGCCTCACTGGTATCGCATGATTAACCGCCTGATGTGGATCTGGCGTGGTATTGATCCGCGTGAAATCCTCGATGTGCAGGCGCGTATCGTCATGAGTGAAGCCGAGCGTACCGACAGCGAACTCTACGATACGGTGGTGGGTTACCGCGGTGGCAACTGGATCTACGAATGGTCGAAACAGGCGATGCTCTGGCAGCAAAAAGCCAGCCAGGAAGAGGACGCCACCCTCAGCGGCAAGCACTGGCTGCACGCAGCCAATCTTTACGCCATTGCCGCCTATCCGCACTTAAAAGGGGATGAGCTGGCAGAGCAGGCGCAGGCGCTGGCAAACCGTGCCTATGAAGAGGCTGCCCAACGCTTGCCGGGCCGGATGCGCGAGCTTGAGTTCACCATCCCCGGCGGCGCGCCCGTGACCGGATTCCTGCATATGCCTGAAGGCGACGGCCCGTTCCCGACCGTGCTGATGTGCGGTGGGCTGGATTCGCTGCAAATCGACTATTACAGTCTGTATGAGCGTTACTTCGCCCCAAAAGGGATCGCGATGCTGACGCTTGATATGCCCTCTATCGGTTTTTCCTCTAAATGGAAACTGACGCAGGATTCCAGTCTTCTGCACCAGCATGCGCTGAAAGCGCTGGAAAACATTCCCTGGGTCGACCACACCCGCGTCGCGGCGTTTGGTTTCCGCTTTGGGGCGAACGTGGCCGTGCGTCTGGCCTATCTTGAGGCGTCACGCCTGAAGGCCGTAGCCTGTCTTGGGCCGGTGGTTCACGCTCTGCTCAGCGATCCTGCCCGTCAGGGCAGCGTGCCGGAAATGTACCTCGACGTACTGGCCAGCCGCCTTGGCATGCATGATGCTTCAGACGAAGCGCTGCGCGTGGAACTCAATCGCTATTCGTTAAAAACGCAGGGCCTGCTGGGACGCCGGTGTCCAACGCCGATGCTGTCCGGCTTCTGGAAAAACGATCCGTTCAGCCCGGAAGAGGAGTCACGCTTAATCACATCGTCATCTGCGGATGGCAAATTGCTGGAAGTTCCCTTCAGCCCGGTGTATCAGAATTTTGACAAAGCATTAAAAGAGATTACGCGTTGGATCGCCCAGAGATTGTGTTAAGAGATTGCTAAATTTTGATGGTTTGGTAAAACAGTGGCTTCACAAAAGGAGATCGTAATGACGTTACCGAGTGGACACCCGAAAAGTAGATTGATTAAGAAGTTCATGGCTCTTGGCCCGTATATTCGAGAAGAGCAGTGTGAAGAGAATCGCTTTTTTTTCGACTGCCTGGCTGTATGCGTCAACGTGAAGCCTGCACCCGAAAAACGTGAATTCTGGGGCTGGTGGATGGAAATGGAAGCAGAAGAGAAACGTTTTACCTATAGCTACCAGTTTGGCCTGTTTAATAAAGACGGCAACTGGCAGGCCACCACCATCAAAGATCAGGAAGTGATTGACCGCCTGGAATATACCCTGAAAGAGTTCCACGACAAGGCGAGCGATTTACTGGCCACGCTGGACCTGAAGCTTGAGCCTGCCGATGATTTTTCCAGTGAAAAGGCGAAATTGACGGCGTAAAGATGAAATAATGCCGGGTGATGATCCCGTAGGCCCGGTAAGCGCAGCGCCACCGGGCACAAAAAAACCGGCTTAATGCCGGTTTTTTTATTACTGCCGACTCAGAACTGGTAGGTCATACCCAGGGCAACGATATCATCGCTGCTCACGCCCAGTTTGTTATCGTCATCAATCTGGTTGATTTTATAATCAACAAACGCGGACATATTTTTGTTGAAATAATAGGTCGCGCCGACGTCGATATATTTCACCAGATCTTCATCGCCAATACCTTCGATATCCTTGCCTTTAGACTGGACATAACCCAGGGATGGACGCAGACCGAAATCGAACTGATATTGTGCGACCACTTCAAAGTTCTGCGCTTTATTGGCAAAGCCGCCAGAAATTGGGGTCATATTGCGGGTTTCGGAGTACATCGCCGCCAGGTAGATATCGTTCGCATCATATTTCAGACCGGTTGCCCAGGCTTCGGCTTTTTTGCCTTCGCCGCGGGTCAGCAGGTTCTGCGCGTTGGTACGATCAGAGTTGGTGTACGCGCCGCTTACCGCGAAATCGCTGCCGCCAAAGTCATAGGTCAGAGACGTACCAAAACCGTCACCGTTCTGTTTTTTGACGTCGCGGTTTTCGTTTTTACCCTGGTATTGCAGGGTCATATCCAGACCATCAACCGCGCCAAAGAAGTCGGTGTTACGGTAAGTGGCAAGACCGCTTGCACGCTTGGTCATGAAGTTATCGGTCTGCGCGGAAGAGTCGCCGCCAAACTCAGGGAACATATCGGTCCACGCTTCCACGTCATACAACGCGCCCAGGTTACGACCGTAATCCAGGGAACCAAAGTCTTTCAGCTTCAGACCGGCGAATGCCAGACGCGTTTTCTGAGTGGAATCGCTCTCTGCTTTGTTGCCTGCAAATTCCGCTTCCCAACGGCCATAGCCCGTCAGCTGATCGTTAATCTGAGTTTCACCTTTAAAACCGAAACGCACGTATGTCTGGTCACCATCTTTTGAATCGTCATCACTGATGTAGTGCATTGCTTTAACTTTGCCGTACACGTCCAGTTTGTTGCCGTTTTTATTATAAACTTCGGCAGCGTGAACAGATGCGGAAGCCACAACGCCCATAACCATTAATGCCAGAGTGCTCTTTTTCATTTCGATCCTGTCTTATAAACGCGCTTAAAAATTCGCTGGATGATAAGCTCATGCTTAAGTCCCGTGAAAAAACAGAAAGGGTTTTAACGTTACGGAGACTTTGTTGAATAAATCGAACTTTTGCTGAGTTGAAGGATCAGATCACGCAT
>NZ_JACASJ010000166.1:0-6277 GCF_013391025.1 Enterobacter sp. SECR19-1250
GGAGCACCTCAAAAACACCATCATACACTAAATCAGTAAGTTGGCACCATTACCCGGCATCTAAGAGGCTATCCTGATGTTGTCTAGGCATACAGGTGGCCTCGTGGGTGTACTGACCCCAAAAAGTTGGACAGATTAACCGAGGCATCAGAGAAAGAGTCCATTGAATACATGGGCTCTTTTTTGTTTCCAGCTAACGCTAAATAGAGTATTCCGTACTCGAATTATCCATCCCGCCGTTTCTTTCCTTTCGCCTTACAGTCTCATCAATAACTGTTCGTCATCTTCTTTCGTGAAGCGTTTCTACTGAATTAACATTAGACGGACCATCCGATTCTCGCTCCCGGCGCTTTGAGCGTAATAGTCTTCGCGTTCTATTGAGGGAGTTTAAGAAATAATGTCCGTTGCTGAGTTTGTGATGGTTTGAAACCATGGTGAATGTAGAAATTTTTAGCTTCTTCGGTGAGTGCATGAACCATGATTGCACGTACACCAATATTCTCGGCAACCCGATAGCAACGAAGCACTGCATCATGAAGTAAATCAGCGCCAAGCCCTTTTCCGCGGAAAGAGAGATCGACAGCAAGACGGGCAAGTATAATAACAGGGATGGGATCGGGCATGTTACGCCGAAGATTGCCTGTCGCTTCTGTATGGTTGACGCTCCCGGTGGCCAGAGAGTAAAAACCGGCTACTTGTTTCGTGTCTTTTTTACACACTACAAACGTTCTGGCCGATCCGAGAGCTTGGTTTTTGAGGCCTTTCTGCTTTAACCAGTCATCCAGAACAGTTTCACCGCAAACGAATTCCGCCACCTGATGAAAGCTGGATAAAGGTTCTGGTACTGTTACACGTCCCACTGAGGTTTCCTTGCCAGCAGTTTATCTATGGCAGGATCATCTGCAACAGGGGCATCAAGCATGTCGATGAATTCGGCATATTGTTCATCGTTAAAATTAAAGACCCGGCGATCGAGGATCACGTTCTCAGCGGCCTGACAGGCCATTTCCAGGATGAAGTCTGTTCGTGATTTGTGAAGAATTTCCGCAGCAGCATCAATGAGCGCCCGCTGTGATTCCTTTGCTCTAAGATTAAGTTGAACATCTGATTTCATGAGACACCTCTGTATAGCATTTGCTTTACAAAGATAGCATAATATTCATGTATAGCAAACGTTATACAATTATTTATCTTCTTTGGTATGCGAAGTTCTGAAGTTCACTTTGCGCTAAAAGCAGCGTTAGACAAAGGAAAGAGCTTAATCCATCCAACACATTAGTCCTACAAACATGATGGCTCGCAACGATTACTTAGCCGCTCTCAACAACTCCCCAACCAGACAGATTGAAGGTTGAAAGAAAAAAAACATTTCCATTATTCTAGAAATATAGAATCATTGATTGTGAGAACGAGTATGGAACTTATCAGTGCGTCGACGGTGCTGAAAGAACTTGGGCATGCTACAAGGCTAGGGATTTACAAAAAATTGGTCAAAGCAGGGCCTCAGGGCCTGCCCGTGGGCGATCTACAGAAGCAACTTGAGATCCCAGCATCGACACTGAGTCATCATATTTCATCCCTGATATCAGTATCGCTGGTTCGTCAGGAACGTCAGGGAAGAACTCTGTATTGCCATGCCTGCTATGAAAAACTTAGTGCGCTGATTGCCTTTCTGACGGAAGAATGTTGCACAGGCGCAGATGGACTGCACAATACCAATAACGACGTCGGAGAATAATATGCCCACTGAACTTAAGAATGTTGATGCAGGCCTGTTCGATACCTCCATCACAGAGGCAAAATTCCACGTACCTGCAATTCCCCACCCTCCCCGTATCCTGATGCTGTATGGCTCTGTACGTGAACGCTCATACAGTCGACTGGCAACAGAGGAAGCAGCAAGGTTGCTGACTGCCATGGGCGCAGAGGTGCGGATCTTCAATCCATCTGGCTTGCCTCTTCCTGACGATGCACCTGAAACGCATCCTAAAGTTATGGAACTGCGCGAGCTGGTTCGTTGGTCCGAAGGGATGGTTTGGTGTTCACCTGAACGCCATGGTGCGATGACCGGCATCATGAAGGCCCAGATTGACTGGATACCACTTTCGGAAGGCGCTGTTCGCCCTTCTCAGGGTAAGACGCTGGCCGTTATGCAGGTCTGCGGTGGCTCTCAGTCTTTCAATGCCGTAAACCAGATGCGTATTCTTGGCCGATGGATGCGGATGATCACCATCCCGAATCAGTCCTCTGTGGCAAAAGCCTGGCAGGAGTTTGATGAAGATGAACGAATGAAACCGTCGTCTTATTACGACCGCATCGTAGATGTAATGGAAGAACTGGTGAAATTTACTCTGCTGACCCGAGGTAACTCAGCCTATCTCGTTAATCGCGACAGCGAACGAAAAGAGTCGGCAGAAGAACTTTCCCGGCGAGTTAATCAGAGCAAAATTTGAGGGCTGGTATGAGTGATGTAACGGCATTCAACAACTGCATGAGCGTGTTCTGGCGGCAACATGAAGCCGAACTCGCTCGATTTCTGACATCGAAGACAGGCGATAGCGAAAAAGCAGCAGATCTTCTGCAAGAGCTATTCCTGCGTGCCCGCGCTCATTCAGACAGTTTTTGTGAGATGGAGAATCCACGAGCCTGGCTGTACCGGGCTGCGAGGAACCTGCTGATTGATGAGTACCGCACCACCAGGGATTTCGTTGAGCTGGAAGAAGATGCCCCATTAACTGACGCATCCCCTGAGGCAATCTCAACGCTGGGTATTTGCCTGCCTGAAACATTACAGGCATTACCTGAGGATGAGCGGTGGTTGATTGAAGAATCCGACCTTAACCGGCGTCCCCAGCAGTCTCTGGCCGATGAACTGGGAATCACGCTTACGGCGTTTAAATCTCGACTACTTCGGGCCAGAAAGCACCTGAAAGAAGCGATGACAGAACTTTGCCAAATTGAGGCGGATGACACTTCTTCCGTCTGCTGCCACAAAAAAATGAATTAATCGCGCATCTTTTTCCCACCATCTTCGTTTACCTCAGTGTAAAGCCAATCGACTAAACACTGAGGTAAACAGTCCATGTCAAATATTGAGATCTTTGAAGCAGCAGGCTGCTGCGCAACCAGTAGCGTTGTGGTCAGCGACGAAGCCATCAAATGGAACGCCAGCGCCGAATGGGCGAAAAAAAATGGCGTTGATATTCAGCGCTACAGCCTTGCAAAGAACCCGCAACAGTTCCTGAATACGCCTGTCATTAAAGAGTTTCTGAACACATCAGGGATGGAGTCCCTTCCTGTCACCTTGCTCGATGGGAAGCTAGTGATGGCAGGCAAACTGCCAACTCGTGAAGATATCGCCCGTTGGGCAGGTATTCCGCTTACTCAGGACTGGAGTGAAGGCAGCACGCAACCACGCTGCTGCAGCATTCCACGCATGCCTTAATTCCAGAGGAGCTATTACTGATGAATATTCCATTTTTAAAAGACATTCCCCCGTTCATCTTCTTCACTGGCAAAGGTGGTGTGGGTAAAACATCCCTGGCATGTGCTACTGCGGTATGGCTGGCCGATCAGGGTAAGAGAACGCTTCTGGTGAGTACCGATCCGGCTTCCAATGTCGGCCAGGTATTTAGCCAGACTATCGGCCACCGAATCACAGATATCAGTACCGTAGAAAATCTTGCCGCTATGGAAGTTGATCCGATGGCTGCAGCACAGGCTTATCGTGACCGCGTGCTCGACCCGGTTCGCGGGCTGATGCCAGCCGATGTGGTCAGCAGTATTGAAGAGCAGCTCTCCGGCTCATGCACCACAGAAATCGCTGCGTTTGATGAGTTTACTGGTCTGCTGACCAATCATGAGCTGCGGGAAAAATATGACCATATCGTATTTGATACCGCGCCAACCGGTCACACCATCCGCATGCTTGAATTGCCGGGAGCCTGGAGCGGTTATCTCGAAGCGAACCCTGATGCCGCTGCAAACCTTGGACCTCTGGTAGGGCTTGAGAAACAACAGCACCAGTACTCCGATGCGGTTAAAGCGCTGTCCGACGCAGCTCTCACACGCTTAGTGCTGGTTGCCCGAGCTCAGGCTTCAACGCTGAAAGAGGTTTCTCATACGCACGATGAGCTTTCTGCTATTGGTTTGCAGCATCAACACCTTGCCATCAATGGTGTGCTGCCGCCGTTTGCTGGTGAGGATGACCCACTGGCGCAAAGTATTCTGGTTCGGGAAGAAAAAGCATTACAGGCAATGCCTGATAATCTGGCTAATCTTCCCCGCTCGCAGCTGTATCTGAAGCCATTTAACCTGGTCGGCCTGGAAGCCCTGCGGGAGCTATTTACCCAGAGCAAAGCCGCACCGGCTCTCCCTGATACCACGTTGAATGTTCTGGATTTACCGAAACTGTCTTCACTGGTTGATGAACTGAGCCAAACTGGCAATGGGCTGGTCATGACGATGGGTAAAGGCGGTGTAGGTAAAACGACCATTGCAGCGTCAGTCGCGGTATCTCTGGCAAAACGTGGTCATAAGGTCCACCTGACTACATCCGATCCGGCAGCACATCTGTCTTACACACTGGATGGCTCGCTGCCCAATCTTCAGGTCAGCCGTATCGACCCGAAGGTAGAGACAGAACGTTATCGCCGCTTTGTCCTGGAAAATCAGGGCAAAGGATTAGATGCAGAAGGGCTGGCGGTGCTTGAGGAAGACCTCCGCTCACCATGCACTGAAGAGATCGCCGTCTTCCAGGCATTCTCTCGGATCATCAAAGAAGCAGACGACCATTTTGTCATTATGGATACAGCCCCAACAGGTCACACGCTTCTGCTACTGGATGCAACAGGAGCCTATCACCGGGAAATGGTGCGTCAGATGGGGCAAACACATGACCATGTGATGACACCAATGATGCAATTGCAGGACCCGGAGAAGACGAAGGTGATTATCGTGACGCTTGCCGAAACGACACCTGTACTGGAAGCAGCAAACCTGCAGCAAGATTTGCGTCGGGCTGAAATTGAGCCATGGGCATGGGTAATTAATAGCAGTCTGGCTGCTGCGAAACCGTCCTCACCGTTCCTCGTAACCCGAGCGAGTCGCGAACTGTCATTGATAAATGACGTTACAGAGCAACATGCAAAGCGTATTGCATTAACACCACTGCAGAACGAAGAACCAGTGGGTGCAGCTCTGCTGGCAAAAATGGCAGACTAATAGATGGGGCTGCGGCCCCATCTTCTGTAGCCAAACTTTTACTTATACAGGCTATAAGTTTAAGTATTTAACCTTCTGTCGCGAATTCCGGTAGCTTGTAAAGCATCATTACTGGAGTAACACGATGCACATTATTAATGCTGAAGAACAGCACATTACCGCGATACGCAATATCTATGCTCACCATGTTCTGCATGGTACAGGTAGCTTCGAAACCGAACCTCCGGATACGCAGGAAATGCTTAACCGACTGAGGAGCATTCAGTCTCGGGGATTTCCTTGGTATATCGCTCTGCATGGCGATACGGTCATCGGCTACTGTTATATTTCCCGTTACCGCGAACGCCATGCCTATCGGTTTACAGTTGAAAATTCGATATATATTGATCCGACTTATCAGCGCCAGGGCGTCGGAAAAGCACTGCTCAATCATGCATTAAAATGGGCCGAGTCCCAGGGATATCGTCAGATGATTGCTGTCGTAGGTGACAGCGCTAACGTCGCTTCTGTTGCGCTTCATATCCGCACAGGATTTACTGAAATAGGCACATTAAAAGACATTGGTTTCAAACATGGCCGCTGGCTTGACACGGTTTTGCTGCAAATGAAACTTGGTGAAGGGAATCGTACTCTGCCAGAAGATTCAGATCTTATGCTCTGAGGCAGGAATAAGGGGGCGTCTGCCCCCTTTATCTTTATTTCAATCGCTTACCTGTTTCATCAACGACTTTCTCGCCGTCTTCCTTAGCAAATGCGCCTTTTTGCGCATCCGGAAGAATATCCAGCACCACTTCGGAAGGGCGGCAAAGGCGCGTTCCCAGCGGTGTCACCACAATCGGACGGTTAATCAGGATCGGATACTGAAGCATAAAATCGATTAACTCACCGTCAGTAAACTTATCTTCAGCAAGCCCCAGTTCTTCATAAGGCTCGACGTTTTTGCGCAGCAAAGCCCGGACTGAAATGCCCATATCTGCAATGAGTTTGACCAGCTCATCGGTAAGCGTACAGCGAGAACCGTATTGACGGGGATGTGTTATTCAGTTGGCAGTGT
>NZ_JACASJ010000167.1:0-6183 GCF_013391025.1 Enterobacter sp. SECR19-1250
TGGGCAGGAAGTCACTGTCGTTCTCAAAATCGGTGGAGCTGCATGACAAAGTCATTGGGCATTATCTGAACATAAAACACTATCAATAAGTTGGAGTCATTACCCTTTTTTCAACTTCTGATGGATGCGAGTGATTGAACTCATACATTAATGTTTTCCCACGAAGTCTTTTTTCAGGTAAGCCTTCGCACATATCGGTAAATAGCTTGCCTGCTTTTATTTTTTCTGTCATCGACATGTTCATTTTTAACATTCCGTCCTGATAAGTTGGTCGGATAAGGCGCTCGCGCCGTATCCGACATTAATTTCTTAAGCGACTTCATTCACCTGGCGACGCAGCAGAGAAAGTGGGCCGGGGCCGCTAAGCGTGAACACGGAAATTAAGGTGAAGCCCAGCGCCACCAGACCCAGCACCAGGTAAGCGCCCTGGAAACCGATGCTTTCATACATATTGCCCGCCAGAATAGACATAAAAATCATCGCCAGTTGCTTAAAGAAGCAGAAACAGACCAGATAAATCGTCGCTGAAAAACGCACTTCAAACTGGCTGGTAATATATTTAAAGCAGCCCACCAGCAGGAACGGTACTTCAAACATATGCAGCGTTTTCAGAATAACCACTTCCAGTGCTGAGGTAGCGAACGATGAGCCAATAATACGTACTGACATAATAGTGCCAGCCAGCAGCAGGGCGTTTTTCCCACCGATGCGATTAATGATCAGTGGCGCAAAAAACATAATCGAGGCGTTAAGTAATTCGCCCATTGTCGTTACGTAGCCAAATACCCGCGTACCCTGTTCACCGGTAGCAAAGAACGAAGTAAAGAAATTAGCAAACTGTTGGTCAAAAACATCGTAGGTGCAGGAAACGCCAATAACATACAGTGACAAAAACCACAGTTTTGGCTGTCTGAACAGTTCCAGCGCCAGCTTAAGGCTAAATGCCGAATGGTTGGCACCTACCGCATTGGCAACCGTGGCAGAAGAGGGCGCATCCGTTTTGGCGAAAAAGAGTAAAACGGCGAGGATGAATGCACAGCCAGAACCCAGCCAGAAAACAAACTGATTATTGATGGTGAACATGATGCCGACAATCGAGGCACACAGCGCCCAGCCAACACAGCCAAACATCCGCGCGCGACCATATTCGAAATTACTGCGACGGCTGACTTTCTCGATAAATGCCTCTACTGCTGGCGCACCGGCGTTAAAACAAAAGCCTAGATAAATACCACCAACAATCGATCCTACTAAAATGTTGTATTGTAACAGTGGCCCGAAGATAAAAATAAAGAACGGCGCAAACATCACTAACATGCCGGTAATAATCCACAGCAGGTATTTGCGCAGCCCGAGTTTGTCAGAAAGCAGACCAAACAGCGGTTGGAATAATAGCGAGAACAGAGAAATAGCGGCAAAAATAATACCCGTATCACTTTTGCTGATATGGTTGATGTCATGTAGCCAAATCGGGAAAAACGGGAAGTAGGCTCCCATGATAAAAAAGTAAAAGAAAAAGAATAAACCGAACATCCAAAAGTTTGTGTTTTTTAAATAGTACATAATGGATTTCCTTACGCGAAATACGGGCAGACATGGCCTGCCCGGTTATTATTATTTTTGACACCAGAGCAACTGGTAATGGTAGCTACCGGCGCTAAGGTGGAATTCCGCCGACACTGACGGGCTCCAGGAGTCGTCGCCACCAATCCCCATATGGAAACCGTCGATATTCAGCCATGTGCCTTCTTCCGCGTGCAGCAGATGGCGATGGCTGGTTTCCATCAGTTGCTGTTGACTGTAGCGGCTGATGTTGAACTGGAAGTCGCCGCGCCACTGGTGTGGGCCATAATTCAATTCGCGCGTCCCGCAGCGCAGACCGTTTTCGCTCGGGAAGACGTACGGGGTATACATGTCTGACAATGGCAGATCCCAGCGGTCAAAACAGGCCGCAGTAAGGCGGTCGGGATAGTTTTCTTGCGGCCCTAATCCGAGCCAGTTTACCCGCTCTGCTACCTGCGCCAGCTGGCAGGTCAGGCCAATCCGCGCCGGATGTGGCGTATTGCTCGCCACTTCAACATCAACGGTAATCGCCATTTGACCACTTCCATCAATCCGGTAGGTTTTCCGGCTGATAAATAAGGTTTTCCCCTGATGCTGCCACGCGTGGACCGTGGTAATCAGCACCGCGTCGGCAAGCGTATCTGCCGTGCACTGCAACAACGCTGCTTCGGCCTGGTAATGGCCCGCCGCCTTCCAGCGTTCGACCCAGGCGTTAGGGTCAATGCGGGTCGCTTCACTTACGCCAATGTCGTTATCCAGCGGTGCGCGGGTGAACTGATCGCGCAGCGGCGTCAGCAGTTGTTTTTTATCGCCAATCCACATCTGTGAAAGAAAGCCTGACTGGCGGTTAAATTGCCAACGCTTATTATCCAGCTCGATGCAAAAATCCGTTTCGCTGGTGGTCAGTTGCGGGATGGCGTGGGGCGCGGAGGGGAGTGTCACGCTGAGGTTTTCCGCCAGACGCCACTGCTGCCAGGCGCTGATGTGTCCGGCTGCTGACCATGTGGTCGCGTTCGGTTGCACTACGTGAACCGTTAGCCAGAGTTGTCCGGCGCTCTTCGGCTGCGGTAGTTCAGGCAGTTCAATCAACTGTTTACCTTGTGGAGCGACATCCAGAGGCACTTCACCGCTTGCCAGCGGCTTGCCATCCAGCGCCACCATCCAGTGCAGGAGCTCGTTATCGCTATGACGGAACAGGTATTCGCTGGTCACTTCGATGGTTCGCCCGGATAAACTGAACTGGAAAAACTGCTGCTGGTGTTTTGCTTCCGTCAGCGCCGGATGCGGCGTGCGGTCGGCAAAGACCAGACCGTTCATGCAGAACTGGCGATCATTCGGCTTATCGCCAAAATCACCGCCGTAAGCCGACCACGGATTGCCATTTTCATCATATTTAATCAGCGACTGATCCACCCAGTCCCAGACGAAGCCGCCCTGTAAACGGGGGTACTGACGAAACGCCTGCCAGTATTTAGCGAAGCCGCCAAGACTGTTACCCATCGCGTGGGCGTATTCGCAAAGGATCAGCGGGCGCGTCTCTCCAGGCAACGAAAGCCATTTTTTGATGGACCATTTCGGCACAGCCGGGAAGGGCTGGTCTTCATCCACGCGCGCGTACATCGGGCAAATAATATCGGTTGCGAAGGTGTCGGCTCCGCCGCCTTCATACTGTACCGGGCGGGAAGGATCGACAGATTTGATCCAGCGATAGAGTGCGTCGTGATTAGCGCCGTGGCCTGATTCATTCCCCAGCGACCAGATGATCACACTCGGGTGATTACGATCGCGCTGCACCATTCGCGTTACGCGTTCGCTCATCGCGGGTAGCCAGCGCGGATCATCGGTCAGACGATTCATTGGCACCATGCCGTGGGTTTCAATGTTGGCTTCATCCACCACATACAGGCCGTAGTGGTCGCACAGCGTGTACCACAGCGGATGGTTCGGATAATGCGAACAGCGCACGGCGTTAAAGTTGTTCTGCTTCATCAGCAGGATATCCTGCACCATCGTCTGCTCATCCATGACCTGACCATGCAGAGGATGATGCTCGTGACGGTTAACGCCGCGAATCAGCAACGGCTTGCCGTTCAGCAGCAGCAGACCATTTTCAATCCGCACCTCGCGGAAACCGACATCGCAGGCTTCTGCTTCAATCAGCGTGCCGTCGGCGGTGTGCAGTTCAACCACCGCACGATAGAGATTCGGGATTTCGGCGCTCCACAGTTTCGGGTTTTCGACGTTCAGACGTAGGGTGACGTGATCGGCATAACCACCACGCTCATCGATAATTTCACCGCCGAAAGGCGCGGTGCCGCTGGCGACCTGCGTTTCACCCTGCCACAAAGAAACCGTCACCCGCAGCTCATCGCGCAGCTCGCCGTACATCTGAACGTCTGCCTCCAGTACAGCGCGGCTGAAATCATCATTAAAGTGAGTGGCTACATGGAAATCGCTGATTTGCGTGCTCGGTTTATGCAGCAACGAGACGTCACGGAAAATGCCGCTCATCCGCCACATATCCTGATCTTCCAGATAACTGCCGTCACTCCAGCGCAGCACCATCACCGCGAGGCGGTTTTCTCCGGCGTGTAAAAATGCGCTCAGGTCAAATTCAGACGGCAAACGACTGTCCTGTCCGTAACCGACCCAGCGCCCGTTGCACCACAAATGAAACGCCGAGTTAACACCATCAAAAATAATTCGCGTCTGGCCTTCCTGTAGCCAGCTTTCATCAACATTAAATGTGAGCGAGTAACAACCCGTCGGATTCTCCGTGGGAACATACGGCGGATTGACCGCAATGGGATAGGTCACGTTGGTGTAGATAGGCGCATCGTAACCGTGCATCTGCCAGTTTGAGGGGACGATGACAGTATCGGCGTCAGGAAGATCGCGCTCCAGCCAGCTTTCTGGTACCGCTTCTGGTGCCGGAAACCAGGCAAATCGCCATTCACCATTCAGGCTGCGCGACTCTTGGGAAGGGCGATCGGTGCGAGCCTCTTCGCTATTACGCCAGCTGGCGAAAGGGGGATGTGCCGCAAGGCGATTAAGTTGGGTAACGCCAGGGTTTTCCCAGTCACGACGTTGTAATACGACGGCCAGTGAATCCGTAATCATTGTCATAGTTGTATCCTGCGTGAATTGTTATCCGATCACATTTTCGCATAACATACGAGCCGGACACATAGAGTGTAAAGCCTGGGGTGCCTAATGAGTGAGCTGACTCACATTAATTGCGTTGCGCTCACTGCCCGCTTTCAAGTCGGGAAACTTGTCGTGCCAGCTGCATTAAGGAATCTGCCAACGTGCGGGGAGAGGTGGTTTGCGTATTGGGCGCCAGGGTGGTTTTTCTTTTCACCAGTGAGACGGGCAACAGCTGATTGCTCTTCACCGCCTGGCCCTGAGAGAGTTTCAGCAAGCGGTCCACGCTGGTTTGCCCCAGCAGGCGAAAATCCTGTTTGATGGTGGTTAACGGCGGGATATAACACGAGCTGTCTTCGGTATCGTCGTATCCCACTACCGAGATATCCGCACCAACGCGCAACCCGGACTCGGTAATGGCGCGCATTGCGCCCAGCGCCATCTGATCGTTGGCAACCAGCATCGCAGTGGGAACGATGCCCTCATTTAGCATTTGCATGGTTTGTTGAAAACCGGACATGGCACTCCAGTCGCCTTCCCGTTCCGCTATCGGATGAATTTGATTGCGAGTGAGATATTTATGCCAGCCCGCCAGACGCAGACGCGCCGAGACAGAACTTAATGGGCCCGCTAACAGCGCGATTTGCTGGTGACCCAATGCGACCAGATGCTCCACGCCCAGTCGCGTACCGTCTTCATGGGAGAAAATAATACTGTTGATGGGAGTCTGGTCAGAGACATCAAGAAATAACGCCGGAACATTAGCGCAGGCAGCTTCCACAGCAATGGCATCCTGGTCATCCAGCGGATAGTTAATGATCAGCCCACTGACGCGTTGCGCGAGAAGATTGTGCACCGCCGCTTTACAGGCTTCGACGCCGCTTCGTTCTACCATCGACACCACCACGCTGGCACCCAGTTGATCGGCGCGAGATTTAATCGCCGCGACAATTTGCGACGGCGCGTGCAGGGCCAGACTGGAGGTAGCAACGCCAATCAGCAACGACTGTTTCCCCGCCAGTTGTTGTGCCACGCGGTTGGGAATGTAGTTCAGCTGCGCCATCGCCGCTTCCACCTTTTCCCGCGTTTTCGCAGAGACGTGGCTGGCCTGGTTCACCACGCGGGAAACGGTCTGATAAGAGACACCGGCATACTCTGCGACATCGTATAGCGTTACTGGTTTCACATTTACCACCCTGAATTGACTCTCTTCGGGTGCTATCATGCCATACCACGAAATGTTTTGCGCCATTCGGAGGGGGCACGCCGAAGTGAGATTCAAAATGCCGACGTCAGTTCACAGGTGGGTAATGATACCAACGTGTTGATTTCGTATTTTCACTGACACCAGGATCATCCTGATGTTACAAGGATTGAATGACTACAGATTAAAATAGTCATCAACAGGTTGACAGCATTACCGGTAACCCGTTTCAGCTCTTTCTGGAGACGGCGGATCTCGGCCTGAGCATCTGA
>NZ_JACASJ010000168.1:0-6181 GCF_013391025.1 Enterobacter sp. SECR19-1250
AGGCCTTTGAATAAGACAAAAGGCTGCCTCATCGCTAACTTTGCAACAGTGCCCGACGAACAATGTGAATGGCCTGATATTCGAGTTGTGAAAACAGTGCAGATGACCACGGCCGGTAACCGTACAGGGCGCAAATTTTTTCCCGCTGAACATAGCGTTCATGCTTAGTGAGGGTCTGCTCAGTAAGTGGCTCACCGTGAAAATAACGGCTCAGGATAAAATTACAGTCATCCTTAACATCGTCCCACCCGAAGCGGAAAAACAGGTGTTTGGCTTTAAAGTAAGCGACCTGGAGGATGCAATAAATTTGAGCGTGAAGCCCCTGACGACTACAGGCCAGTGCCAGCTCAGATTCATCCAGAGCCAGAAATTCCAGCCGCTGTGCATCATCGAAATCAGGGAGGCCATACAGCGCTTCCTGCTCGGCATTATTTAAAACAGCCAGTCGTTCACTTTTGCCTGTCGCTTTGCCACGAGTAGTCATCCTGACCCCGATTAATCATGTCCGTAAGAGGATCGCTCTGCGGACAGTTAAAATGAAATTTTGCATCCAGGGAAAATCACTGCTGACGTTGTCTCATATAGCTGGTACGATATCAATCTCTTTCATGGCCCCTTAAACGTACACATTTATGACTGAAATACGGATCGGGTATGCCCGGTGCTCCACAGACCGGCAGGATTTGACTGCTCAGCAGGAGGCTCTGATGAAACTCGGTGTTTCCCCGGACAGAATTTATGTCGATAAAGGGCTGACCGGATCAAACCGACAACGCCCCGGACTGGATCAGGCCCTGGCTGCCGTACGTAACGGAGATACTCTGGTTGTACCCAAACTTGACCGGCTGGCACGTTCAGTTCCTGACGCGCGGGAGATCGCCGATGCATTACAGGCCAGAGGCGTTAAACTGGCACTGGGGACCAGTCTTTATGATCCTGCAGACCCGATGGGGAAAATGTTCTTTAATGTGCTGGCCACTTTTGCTGAATTCGAGGGCGATCTGATTCGCCTTCGTACCCGTGAAGGGATGGCTATAGCCAGAGAAAAAGGTAAGTTGAGAGGAAAACAACCCAAACTTTCTGATAAACAACAAAAAGAGCTGTGTCGTATGCACGATACCGGGCAGTATTCAATCAGCGATCTGGCGGAATTGTTTTCTGTATCACGTCCTACCGTTTACCGAACCCTGACCCGGTGGCGGGCATGTTGATTCAGCCT
The DNA here is from genome assembly GCF_013391025.1 of Enterobacter sp. SECR19-1250. Taxonomy (NCBI): domain Bacteria; kingdom Pseudomonadati; phylum Pseudomonadota; class Gammaproteobacteria; order Enterobacterales; family Enterobacteriaceae; genus Enterobacter; species Enterobacter sp. SECR19-1250. The sequence continues at coordinate 1,220 of NZ_JACASJ010000168.1, forward strand.
GATCCGCAATTCTGTAAAGGCACATCTGCCGGGGAAAAGGACTGGCTTAATTTCTGCCGTGATAACGAGACGGGTATAGAAAGCATAAGTGCTCACTTTCATGGCCATGCTTACGATCCACATGACCATGATGAGCTTCTGGTCGGTATCACTCAGCAGGGACTGCAGCGTTTCAGTTGTCGTCGTGCTGTCCATACCAGCCACCCGGGGCGTGCCATACTGATCGAACCTGGCGCAGTTCATGATGGCCATGCGACGGAAGATGAAGGTTTCACCTACTCCATGTTGTATCTTCCTCAGGTATGGGTCTCTGACATGATGGCTCGGCGAGGTCTGGGTGATGTTTCTGCTCTGGAGGCGGTATTTCGTCATACGTTAACGGATGACCCGTTGCTTATCAGCGCAATACAGCTGGCGTTTATGGCTGTTCACCATGGTGAAGGACGCCTTGCGCGCGATCAAAGTATGGATCATCTCATTTCTCTTCTCTCACGCCATATTGATATCCGCCCTCAGTCTTTTTTGAATGATTCACTGAGGAAAATTTATCAGCTCAGGGATTATCTTCATGATCATATGTCTCAGGATACTGGTCTGGAAGAGTTATCACGGCAGTGTGGCCTCGATCGCTTCAGGTTAAGCCGGCAGTTCAAGAATGTGTTCGGGCAGTCTCCTCATGCCTATCTTGTCCGGTTGCGACTTCGGACGGCCCGCAGATTGCTTGCACAGGGAAAAGAGCCTGTCCTGGTGGCTTCTCTGGTCGGTTTTTCTGACCAGAGCCATATGGGCCGCTGGTTCCGGCGTGCATACCGGTTGTCCCCGGCGGCTTACCAGCGCCTGTGCACAAACGTTCTAGACTGACAGACTGAAGATCTCCGATCATCTTTTATTAAATGATGACACCCGGAGTGCTTTTGCTCATGTTTGACACAAAAATTGCCTTTATTGTCCGTAATGACCTGCCCACCTGGCAGCGCCTCAATGTCGTGGCCTTTCTGGCCACAGGTATCGCTTCGGCTGCGCCTGAAATCATGGGGGAAGCCTACGTCGATTCGCTTGGACGCCGCTACGGGAACATGTCCGGGCAACCCATGCTTATTTTTGAAGCAGACCTTGCCGGACTTCAGAAAGCACACAGCAAAGGACTTGAGCGTGAGCTGGTTCTGATCCCTTATATCCATGCCATGTTCTCCACCGGACATGATGAAGCCAACCGACAGGTTTTTCTGAAAGAAGATGCCAGTCAGCTTGATCTGGTTGGGCTGGCTATACGCGGTCCTAAAAAAGCCGTGGATAAGGTTATCAAAGGGTTGTCCCTGCACCCGTAACCGGGGGGCTGATTATTCAGGGCGAATACCAGAATCGTATGAAAAACGGGTGGCAATCACCTCTCTCTGTTTATCTCTTGTAAACCCGTTTTTCTTCACCATAGTTATTGCTTACAGATGTATAAATTCCATGACAAATTACACCTGCAATTCACATAAAGACAACCACGAAACCGTCTTTTTTTCATACAGCTATCGCGATTGTTCCTCGTGCAGTGATTTTAACGGGGAGGTTCGATGAGTGCTGCAACCCTGCTTTCCTTTTGGTTTTTTTCCCTTATGTTCGTTATGACACCCGGTGCTGACTGGGCATATGCCATTACTGCCGGTATCCGGGGACGTCAGGTTCCTGCAGTAACAGGGCTGGTCTTCGGATATGTTGTCCTGACAATCGTTGTCGCGGCCGGTATTGGTCCCCTGGTTGCAGGTAACACAGCGGCGATGACGTTACTCACCGTCATGGGGGCTCTCTATCTGGCGTGGCTTGGCATTGGTATGCTCCGTCACCCTCCGGCCCCCATCGCTGTCGGAGAAGAGGTCGGCCAGGTCAGCTGGCGCTCGGCAGCAATGAAAGGTGCACTCGTCAGCGGGCTGAATCCCAAAGCCTTTATGTTCTTTCTGGCGTTCCTCCCCCCCTTTACCGTCTCAGACGCCGCCTGGCAGATCCCGACTCAGCTTTTCACGCTCGGAATGGTCTATACCGTCAGTTGCTCTGTCGTCTATATGCTCGTGGGTTATGGCGCAAGCATCGTACTCAGCACCCGACCGGCAGCGGCCTGTTTTGTTGGTCGGGTGTCAGGGATCATTATGTTATTACTCGGTGCCTTCCTTTTATATCGTCAACTTTCACATTATTAAACTCACAGTGAAAAGGAACACAAACAGCTCATTGTTGACTGGCACTATTTAGTTCGAACGAACTCAGACAACACACAACTGAACAGAATTAAAAAATATCTGCGGACTGTTTATGAAATCAGAACTGAATATCCGGGAAATGACCGCTCTCGGATTTATGGCATTTGCGCTTTTCCTGGGTGCCGGAAATATTATTTTCCCGCCGTTTATCGGTATTCAGGCAGGGAGTAATGTCTGGACGGCGGCTGCCGGCTTTCTGCTGACGGGAGTAGGATTGCCGGTGCTGGCCATTATCGCACTCGCCCGGGCGGGCGGTGAACTGGGGAATATCATCAGTCCGGTAGGCCACGTGGCGGGGAATCTGCTCATTATTGCCTGCTACCTTTTCATTGGACCTCTTTTTGCCTCTCCCCGGACGGCAACAGTTGCTTATGAACTGGGGCTGGCACCTCTGGCTGGTCATAGCCAGTCAGCACTGGTTATCTACAGTTTTTGCTATTTCACGCTGGCGGCACTGATTTCTCTTTTCCCCGGTAGATTACTGGAGTCTGTGGGGCAGGTGCTGGCACCACTGAAGATCGTAGCCCTTATCGTATTGTGCTGTGCCGTCTTCTGGCTGCCGGATGTTCCCGCACCGGCCCCCCGAAATGCATTCATCACTTCCCCGTTTTCGGGTGGGATAGTGAATGGCTACCTGACGATGGATACCCTGGCCGGACTGGCGTTTGGTCTTGTTGTGGTGAATGCCATCCGTGCCCGGGGACTTCATGACCGGCACCATATTACCCGTTACACAACCAGGGCCGGAATTATTGCCGGTGCCGGCCTGGCCGTCGCTTATCTGAGTCTTTTTACGCTTGGGCTGAAAAGTGTTTCCCTGATACCGGATGCGGCTAACGGTACTGAGGTATTACATGCCTTCGTGCAACATGTTTTTGGCGACCGTGGAGTTCTTTTTTTAGCCGTGCTGATGTCGCTGGCCTGCATTGTCACGGCAATTGGACTGACATGCTCCTGTGCAAGTTATTTCAGTACACTGACTCCCTTCGGCTATAAAACCCTGGTGATTTTTTTCGCCACATTATCTTTCCTGGTTTCCTGCATGGGGCTGAATGCGTTGATTCGGATCTCCATCCCGGTACTTATTATGGTGTATCCACCGTTTATTACATTAATCGTGTGTGGCTTCTTCAAAGAGCGTTTGCCGGAACCGGTGAAGGTGATCGCACCGGCAACAGCTGTCGCATTTGTTTGCGGAGTTCTTGATGGTCTTCATGCGGCAGGACTGACTAATTGGGTACCATCCGTTTACCTCCGTTTACCTCTCTCAGATCAACAGATGAGCTGGCTGTTGCCCACCGCTGTGGTCCTGCTGATAGGGTATTTTATGTCGCGAATAATGAGAACGCCGTCGATATTATCCGGGGTGAAAAAATGAATGGGTATATAAACGCGGGCTCTTCGCTTTCATCATCAATCAGCCCATATGCAGAGGAAACAGGCATGAAGACCGTTATGATCCCCTGCATTGTAACTGCGCTGGCGATATTGTTTGCGGGCGGAGAAAATTTGCTATGGCGAACCACAGATTATTACCCCTCGTTTCTTGCCGGCGTACGCGACGTTGATAATGTTACCCTGCTGATCCCGACCGCAATGAAAGACATATGTGGCAATCAGCGTCCTGTTCCGGAGTTAAAGAAAAAACGAAACGGCCTGTATTTACGCTGCGGAACACCGGGGATTGAGGGCGTCTGGCGAATAATTGTCCCTGATGTCCGACGGACTGAATAAATGTGTAATGACAGTTAATAAAAGTTAACCAGGAAGCTGAATATGGCAAAGACCACTCTGACACAACTGAAACTGATGAAACAGCAGGGCGAAAAGATTGCCATGCTGACCTGCTATGATGCGACATTTGCACACGTAGCCAGTACTGCGGGTGTGGATATGCTGCTCATCGGCGATACATTAGGTATGATTTTACAGGGACATGACAGCACATTGCCTGTCACTGTGGATGATATGGTTTATCACACAGATTGTGTGAGGAAAGGTAATACCGGGAGTTTTATCATCGCTGACATGCCATTCATGTCCAGTATATCCCCCGAACAAACATTGTGTAACGCAGGAAAGTTAATGCGGGCCGGAGCACAGATGGTCAAACTGGAAGGGGGCGAATGGCTGGCTGACGTAATCCGCCAGTTGACCCGACAGGGAGTACCCGTCTGTGCTCATATTGGGCTCACGCCACAATCCGTTAACGTTTTCGGTGGGTTTAAGGTTCAGGGGCGAGGCCAGGAGCAGGCTGATGATTTGCTCGCTACAGCCAAAAAACTGGAAGACGCAGGAGCGGCCATGATCCTGGTTGAAGCCGTTCCAGCCTCTGTTGGCAGAATGTTGAGTAAAACCGTATCGGTGCCCGTTATTGGTATTGGTGCCGGGGTTGATACCGATGGGCAGGTCCTGGTTCTGCACGATATGCTGGGCCTCAGTTTATCCGGTCATACACCTAAATTTGTGCGCAACTTTATGTCCGGGCAGGAGAGTATTGGTGCAGCAATCAGATCCTATGTCTCCGCAGTAAAAAACGGTTCATTTCCAGCCAGTGAACACTGTTATAAAGAATAACTTTGTTCCTCATTGTTGAGTATGATCCGGGGCATTACGTCCCGGCTCATGCCGGAAATTTCGGCGGTTCCGGCGTAGAACCCCTCACTCAGAAGTTTGTCCAGGTGATCGCGAACATCCGCTGTTAAATTTTCCGCAA
>NZ_JACASJ010000169.1:0-6014 GCF_013391025.1 Enterobacter sp. SECR19-1250
CATCAGCAAAAGGGGATGATAAGTTTATCACCACCGACTATTTGCAACAGTGCCCATGAATGACTTTCGCCGGCTGGCCGCGAAGATCGACCAGCACATGCAGCAACTCGCCGCCCAGAACATTCGCGAAACGCACGCCATCATCAACCACATGATGGGATACGTGCCCGACCTGCACAAGATTTGGGTCGGCACCTCCGACCAGCAGTTCATGGCGTTGTCTCGCGAATATCCTGGGTTTTACCGCTACGCCCACATCATGGAGGAAGCCTCCGAAGCCGAGCGCAACAAGACATCGCGACCCTATGATGGGCTGGCCGAGTTTTCTGAGGAGCATAAACAACGGGCTACCCAACTGCTGCTCACGGCGGCAACCCTGGAGCGCGGCTATCAAGCATTTCGTGGCAGCGGCAGCCTGCAAGTCTTCCGGCAGCAAGTCAACGAACTGGGTCGGCTGCATCGGCAATGGCTGGCCGAACTGGACAGCTTCAAAGACTCGCTACGCGCCCAGGGCGCGGAAGCCAAGACATTGGAGTACATAAACGAAGCGTTCGGACACCTTGCCGAACGCATCAAGCAGCTTGCCGGCTGATCGTCGGAGCGGGTGACGAAATTCTCGGCGGTACCGGCTTGCAATCCAGTGCAATGGCGTCGCTTCCACAAAGCCGCTAACGACGAAGATGGGCGTGGCCAGAGACGCTCATCTTCGTTCAGTCGCGACGGATATCTTCCAATCAGTGGGAATGTCCGCCGCTGCTCGCACCGCCTCCGTGACCTCCGCTATAGCTGCCGTTGCCGGCGCAGCCGCTAAGCGCGATGGCTATCACCGCTGCGGCAACGATCAATATCTTTTTGGGCATTTTTTCTCCTTAATTGACAAGTGAATTGATGGATAAAAGGGGAATTACAAACAGGTAGGGGCTGGATTATGCCAATCTTCGCCGGATCAGACCGTAGTAGTCAACTAATTCCGGACACCTCGATTAGCCGATCGCCGCCGGCGCGCCGCCATACAAGAAGGGAGACACAGCCATGCACGAGCACCACCCGATCACCGACCCCGTCTGCGGCATGACCGTCAAGCCGGAATCGCCGCACCGCTTCGATCACGCCGGCCGCGAGCCCGCGTTTGCCGGAAGGCGGTGCGCGCGGATTGGCTGCCTCGCCGTCCGCGAGAATGGCGTCGTAATCCTTGCGGCAGGACGCAAGGCGTTCGGGCGTCAGCACGCCGCCGCCTGATCGACCTCATGGCAAGCGGCGACCAGCAGTTCGACAGGCGGTTGGCCCAAGCCTGCCCCATCTCCTCGAAGGCGTAGGTCAGTTCCCGCAGGTGATGGGCGTTACTACCTCATATTTCAACAATTATTTTTCCATCTGCCCGACAGTTGGTCAGGTGAACTACGGGAAGCGCCAATGGACCCTAACGTCAACGAGCATCTGATCTCTTTTCTGACCAGCCTGGCCATCGGCCTTCTGATCGGGGTTGAGCGTGAACGCGCCGGTTCGGCAATGGGGTTACGAACTTCGGCCTTGGCCGCGCTGTTCGGCTCCATCGCCGCCCTCGTCGGCCAGAGCGTCGGGGCGCCGTGGTTTCTCCCTGCCGCCTTGCTGGCCATGACGGGCATCATGGTTTTCGGTCAGACCGCGACCGGGGAGAGCGAGAGCCACGCTGGCCCCACCACACGAATGGCCATCCTGCTTTCGTTCACCCTCGGAGCGATGGTTTGGCTCGGCCACGGTCGTTATGCTGTTATGCTAGCCATTGCTGCCGCAGCGCTGCTCCATTTCAAGGCCGAACTGCGCGGCTTGAGTTCACGGATTACTTCCCGCGACCTGGTGTCGATCCTGCAGTTCGCTACGCTGAGTTTTATCGTGCTGCCGCTCCTGCCCAACGTCGGTTATGGACCCTATGGCGCTTTCAATCCTCACCACGTCTGGATGATGGTCGTCCTGATATCCGGCTTGAGCCTCGCCGGCTATTTGGCCATGCGTGCGGTCGGAGATCGCTTTGGCCCGCCCTTGCTCGGTCTGCTGGGAGGACTGGTGTCGAGCACCGCGACTACCCTGGTGTACGCCCGTCATGCCCGCCAGACGCCGACCATGGCGCTGACGTCGTCGATCGTCATTCTCATGGCCAATCTGGTCTTGTCCGTGCGCCTGGGCATGATCGCCGTTGCCATCGCGCCCTCCTTGATGGCGACCCTTTGGCCAGTGTTGGTCGGCAACCTGGTGGCAGGCGGCTTGGCGGTACTGTTCGTCTGGCATCGTTCGCGGACGGGGGGGCCACTTCTTTTGCCGGAAGTTGCCAATCCGACCGAGTTACGGGTTGCGCTGAGCTTCGGTGCGATGTATGCCATCATTTTACTTTTAGCCTCGTGGCTGTCCGATTGGGCGGGAACCCGCGGGCTCTACCTGGCGTCCGCCGTGTCCGGGCTGACCGAACTTGATGCCATCGCATTGTCGACCCTGCGCCTGTTTGGGAATGGGAAACTGGGCGCCGAGGTAGCCGCTAACGCGATCGGCCTGGCGATTCTCTCTAACCTGTGCTTCAAAACTGGCCTCCTCGCCTGGGTCGCAGGGCGCGACTTCCTGTTGCGCTGCCTGCCTGGGATGATGGCTATCGGGATAGGCATTGCAATCGGCATGGGGTGGGTTGGCTATGCTTGACCAATCTCTCGTGTAGTTACGGCTTGCAGCTCTTCCTACGGCTCTGCGCCATGTCCGCTGATCTAAAGGGTGCTGTGCTACGCAAGCTGGGTGATGAGCCAAGATGGGCGGGACTGAGGTTCAGACGCGAGTTGCCCCTCTGGCTAACGGAAATTTCGGCGGTTCCGGCTTACAACCCCATATTAAAGCAAAGCCGGGGTGGCGGTGACGGCCGGATGCAGTGGTCGGCACGCGGTGAGGTCTTATAATCGCCAGGTTTTTCTCCGGGGAGTCGGCATGTCTATCGATGAACAGCGTTTCGGCGGTATTGCCCGCCTGTATGGCCGTATCGGGCTCGAGCGGCTCACGGCTGCGCATGTGGCGGTGGTCGGCATCGGCGGCGTCGGCTCCTGGGCGGCCGAGGCGCTGGCACGCAGCGGGGTCGGTGAGATCAGCCTGTTCGACCTGGACGATGTGTGCATCACCAATACCAACCGGCAGATCCATGCGCTGGACGGTGCGGTGGGCAAGCCGAAGGTGGACGAAATGGCCGCGCGCATCCGTGCCATCAACCCGGCATGTCGGGTTCATGCCGTGCCCGACTTCGTCACCCGCGAAACCATGGCCGAGTACATCACCGAAGACATGGACTGCGTCATCGACTGCATCGACAGCGTGCCGGCCAAGGCGGCGCTGATCGCCTGGTGCAAGCGCCGCAAGATCCAGATCATCGCCACTGGTGGCGCAGGTGGGCAGGTGGACCCGACGCAGATCCAGGTCGCCGACCTGAACAAGACCTTCAACGACCCACTGGCGGCCAAGGTGCGTTCGCTGCTGCGTCGCGAATACAACTTCTCGCGCACGCCGGGGCGCACATACAGCGTGCCCTGCGTGTTCTCCACCGAACAGTTGCGCTACCCGAAGCCCGATGGCGGCGTGTGCCAGAGCAAGAGCTTCGTCGGCGAGGGCGTCAAGCTCGACTGCGCCGGCGGCTTCGGCGCGGTGACCATGGTTACCGCCACGTTCGGCATGGTCGCTGCCGCGAAGGCGGTCGACAAACTGGTCGCCGGAGCCCGGCGGCCTAGCGAGCGCAACGCCCGCAGCTGATGAAAACGTGCCGCAACCGCTCTGCGATGCGGCTCCACGGAAAGTTCCGCTGTCACAAAAGCTTTACATATCGGTCATTTGGCTGACATACTCCGCCGCCAAGATTGCCCCCAACACAAAGAGCCCATCTCGTGTGTTTCCGACGCTAAACATAAAGGGGAATTTTGGATGATCCGTAAGCACTTCGCCGGTTTCGCCGCCAGCGCCCTGGCTCTGGCCGTTTCCGCCCAGGCTTTCGCCGGCACCGTTACCACCGACGGCGCCGATCTCGTTATCAAGACCAAGGGCGGCCTTGAGGTCGGAACCACCGACAAGGAGTTCTCGTTCAAGATCAATGGCCGTCTGCAGGCCGATGCCGACAGCTTCGATGGTTTCTACACCCAGAACGGCGAGCGCGCAGATGAGACCTACTTCCGTCGTGCGCGTCTGGAGATTTCCGGTGTTGCCTTCACCGATTGGGGCTACACCTTCCAGCGCAACTTTGGCGACGATTCCAGCAATTGGCGCGAGCTGGCCATTCATTACAACGGCTGGGAGCCGGTTCAGATTTCGGTTGGCCGCATCAGGCCGACCTTCGGCTTGGAATGGGCGACCAGCTCCAAGTGGATCACTGCGATCGAGCGCTCGGCGCTCTATGACCTGGCGCCCTGGGTGAACAGCGAAGACGGCGAAGGCATCCGCGTGCGTACCACTGTCGGCATGTTCCACGGCGAGGCCGGTGCCTATCGTCAGGATGGTGGCGACGGCGTCGACATGCTCGAGGACGAAGATGGCGCCAACAACACCAGCTTCGTGCTGCGTGGCGTGATCGCCCCGATCGTCGAGAAGGACCAGGTGCTGCACTTGGGCGCGAGCTTCGGTCAGCGTGACCTGGAAGAAGGTTACCTGGAACGCATTCGTCCGCGCCTGTCCGTGCGTGGCACCACCGAAGACAGTGCCAACGGCAACCGCGCCACCTTCGGCGGCACTCGCACCGACGGCACCGATCAGGTCTGGGGCCTGGAGGCGGCCTACATGATCGGCCCGTTCTCGGTGCAGGGCGAATACCGGACCCGTACCGTCGACGCCATGGAAGGTTTCGAAGACCTCGAAGCCACCGGCTACAACGTCCAGCTGGCGTACACCCTCACCGGTGAGTCGCGCTCCTACAAGCTCGATGGCGGCAAGTTCGACAAGATCAAGCCGGAAAACAAGCGCACCGGCGCCTGGGAAGTGTTCTACCGCTTCGAGGACATCACCGTCGATAAAACCGGTGTTGCACCGAGCGGTTATGTCGGTGCGCTGGACAGCGCTAAAGCCGGCGCCAAGACCCACACTGTTGGTGTGAACTGGTACGCCAACGAAGCAGTAAAGATTTCTGCTAACTATCTCAAGACAAGTGTAGATGACGTGGTAAACGCAAATGGCGACGACGATGGCGATGCCATCAGTCTGCGCGCACAGTACGTGTTCTAAAACATCACCTCATCCGTGATGCTCCATTGAGCCCCGCCCTGGCGGGGCTTTTTTTCGCCTGCGGGACAGGCCAGACTGCGCGCATGCCTATCCAGACCGTACAACGCCTCGCCGAACTCGATCCCGCCGAATGGGATGCCTTGCTGGCCGATTCCCAACCCTTTCTGTGTCACGCGTTTCTCAGTGCGCTCGAGGACAGCGGCAGCGTCGGCGGGCGCAGTGGCTGGCAGCCTGCCCATCGCCTGCTGCGCGATCCGCAGGGTGGGCTGCGGGCCGCATTGCCGCTGTATCGCAAGAGCCATTCCTACGGTGAGTACGTGTTCGACTGGGCCTGGGCGGATGCCTGCCAGCGCGCCGGCATCCGCTATTACCCCAAGCTGCTGTGCGCCGTACCGTTCACCCCGGTCGCAGGCCAGCGTCTGCTCGGCGATGTCGAGGCGGCGGCAACGCTGCTCGACGGGCTCACCGAACAGCTGGACGCTCAGCAGATGTCCGGCATCCATGTGAACTTCACCGAGTCGAAGGCCGATCGGCTGATGGCTGGCCGGGAGGGTTGGCTGGAGCGCATCGGTTGTCAGTTTCACTGGCTCAACCGCGGCTATCGGGACTTTCAGGACTTTCTCGATGCGCTGACCTCACGCAAGCGCAAGCAGCTGCGCAAGGAACGCGAGCAGGTGGCGGGGCAGGGCATCGTCTTCGACTGGCGCGAAGGGCAACAGCTCAGCGAGGTGGAGTGGGATTTCGTCTACGCGGGGTCGTCTCAGAAAACGGAATCTATGGTCACTCCCGTTTTTGCAACACCGATT
>NZ_JACASJ010000017.1:0-60438 GCF_013391025.1 Enterobacter sp. SECR19-1250
AGATGCGTGATCTGATCCTTCAACTCAGCAAAAGTTCGATTTATTCAACAAAGTCAGCAGAAAGATCAAGGCAACGTCCGTCCTGAGAATAATGGAGCCGTGAAATAAAATCGGGGCTCAGCCCGAAAGCGGATAACTGCCCGGCATTCACACAAATTTGCGAACCGCTTTCGTTTTCCGTTGCGATCCACTCCATTGTTGCAGATTGAGGCAACGTGTTTTTATTGACCTGAATGCGGACGAGATAGCTACCCGGCGCGATGTGGCCTTTTTTCTCAAACTGGGAAATATCAATATTACTTCGGTCTTCAACGTCAATCATATCTGTGTTGAATTCAACCGCGGAGACAGGCAACACGAATAAAGCTGAGTAAAGTGTGGCACTCAGCGAATACTTTATAAAAGCAGAGAGGCGGGAGAGTTGATGCGCTGAGTGTTTTAGCATAAATCCGTTTCGCTTTTAAAAAGAAGGCATAAAAGCCGATGAGTCCTTCATCGGCTACGTTTTCAGACGGCAATCAAATTACTTGTATTCAAGGATATAGTTCGCCTGGGCCTGAACGTTACCCGGGGTAGCCTGGCTGCCAGCTACCGGTTCCATGCGGGCTTTGAAGTTCAGTTCCTGATAGGCATTTGTGGTAGGGAATGACACTTCAATCGGCGTACCCAGCGTGACTTTATTGCTGCCGCTATCCAGCAAGCGAACGCCCACACCTGTTGCACCGCCGATGTTGCCGTCAAGCGTATTTTTCATCAGGCTGGTGTCGGTCGAATCGGTACTTGCGGAGGCAAAGGTGACCTTCACTTTGTCGATCGTGGTGGTGGTTTGTCCGGTGATAGAAGAGAGAATGCAATCCTGCAGGTGGATATTCACGTCAACCGGCAGCGAGTTTTTACCGCTGTTCAGCACGCTATCCGCGACTTCTCCTAATTCAATCGTCTGATTTTCATCTCCCGGGGTGATAGAGCAAGGCGCACTGATAACTTCACCGGTGAACGTGATCTTCCCCGAGCCCTGGTTATCTGCTGCCATAGCAGTAAATGACAGACCAGAAAGCAATGCAGTTGTCGCAACTGCCAGAATAGTCTTGTTAAACATGAAGATATAATCCTTTATCTAGGAGTGGATGGCGCAATAATTTTAATGAATTAATATTGCAACACTTTTATTTCATTAAAGCGGTCGAAATATACCAGTCGCAATATGGTTCATCTCGTGAGCATTTCTAAATGGGGAGTTTAGAGACTATTAATAAATCATTTGAAGTTATAAATGGGAAAAATGCTGTTACTCAACAGCCAGAATGCTCGGTTTAAATAGTGGTTGACATCAATCTTTTGAGTTTTTTTAAATACACGAAGCGGTAATTATTTTACGGGGAATAGTTATAAATAATATTTCTTAAGTGAATTCTATGGCGATTAGAAAGTATGGTGCCGGACTTTATATCATTAATACTGATAGTTGGTATTCACTGACATGAAAAGAAATTGCGCTCCCTCAAATAAGGAAGCGCAACCGTTCAACCAATACCCGCCGTTTGTAACAACACCAGGCTTAATCCCATTACAGACATTCCGCACAACACCCCATAACTCGGATTGTTGTTAGGATCGATCTCTTTCGCCAGCGGCATCAGTTCATCAACCGACAGCGCCACCATAATCCCCGCAACCGCGGCCATAATGGCGGCCATCACCACCGGTGAAACCAGGCTTCCCAGTATCAGCCACGCCAGTACGCCCCCGAGAATTTCTGCCATTCCCGATATCCCGGCCCAGAACACGGCGGTGCGTTTTGATCCCGTGGCGGCATAAACCGGCCCGGCAACGGCCAGCCCTTCAGGAATATTGTGTAAGGCCACCGCCAGGGCGATACCCAGACCCATCTCCAGGTTGCTGCTGGCGGTGACATAGGTCGCGACACCCTCCGGGAAGTTGTGCAGGCTGATGCCGAGCGTCAGGAGGATGGCAGTACGTTTAATCTTTTGCGGCACCGGCGCGACGCTTTTTTGCATCAAATCCTGCGGATGTGCATGGGGCAGCATGCGATCGAGGGCAAAATAGCCCAGCAGACCAAAAACAAACATGCCGTAACCCAGTACCGGAGACATGCCTTCTGTGCCCAGTGCGGCAGGCAGCATCTCCATTAGAGAGATGAGCAGCATAATGCCGGCAGCAAATCCCAGTGAAAAGGCCAGCACGCGGTTAGACGGCTTTTGACCAAGCACACCGAGGATCGCACCGATAAAGGTGGCGGCACCCGCCAGGATGGTCAGGATCAAGGGGACGGACATGCAATGCTCCTTGTGATAATGATTCTCATTAATACTAATAATTCACGTTGGCCAAAGCGAGAGGGGAACCTCTGTTTTACATATTCCTTACATTCAAATTTCCTGATGATGATCTTCACGCTTATCTGCGTTCATCTTTGTCGTGTTAAGCGTAATGTAGCACCATCAAATTGACACCTTCTGTAAGGATATCACCATGACTTCTTCACGTATGCCAGCACTGTTTTTAGGCCACGGTAGCCCAATGAACGTTCTGGAAGACAACGTCTACACCCGCACATGGCGTCACCTGGGCGAGACGTTGCCGCGTCCGAAGGCGATTGTGGTGGTGTCTGCACATTGGTTCACCCGTGGCACTGGCGTAACTGCCATGGAGGCGCCAAAAACAATCCATGATTTTGGCGGTTTCCCGCAGGCGTTGTACGACACGCATTATCCGGCCCCCGGCTCGCCCGAGTTGGCACAGAAGCTGGTGGATTTGCTGGCACCTGTCCCGGTCGCGCTGGATAAAGAGGCCTGGGGCTTTGACCACGGCTCATGGGGCGTGCTGATAAAAATGTACCCGGACGCCGACATCCCGATGGTGCAGTTGAGTATCGACAGCACTAAACCGGCAGCCTGGCACATGGAGATGGGCCGCAAGCTGGCTACGCTTCGTGATGAAGGCATTATGCTGGTGGCAAGCGGTAACGTGGTACACAACCTGCGCACGGCGCGCTGGCACGGTGAAAATACACCTTACCCATGGGCAACGTCCTTTAACGATTACGTCAAAGACAATCTGACCTGGCATGGCCCGGTTGAGCAGCATCCGCTGGTGAACTATCTGGATCACGAAGGCGGTTCGCTCTCTAACCCAACGCCGGAACACTTCCTGCCGCTGCTGTACGTTCTTGGCGCGTGGGATGGTCAGGAACCGGTGACAATCCCGGTCGACGGTATTGAGATGGGGAGTTTGAGTATGCTGTCGGTGCAGGTGGGGTAAAAAACATGCCGGGTGGCGGCTTCGCCTTACCCGGCCTACATCTCGCGTGTAGGCCCGGTAAGCGTAGCGCCACCGGGCAAGCCTTATTCGACGAAGATGTGCGGATAGAACCGTGACAGATCCTGCGTGATCAGCGCGCGATCTTCGCGGATGCCAATCCCGGCAGGCTGATCGTTGATGAGCCAGCTGCCAATCAGCGTATAGCTGTCGCCAAATTTCGGCAGCTGATAAAATGCCTGGACGATCATTCCTTCTTCGCCGTAAGGCCCTTCAACCGCTTCCAGCGTTTTACCGTTTTCGATAATGGAGACGTTTGCCCCCTCGCGGGAGAAGATTGGCTTCACGACATATTTTTCCATTTGCGGATAATCATCTTCCGCAAAGTATGCCGGCAGCAGGTTCGGGTGGTTCGGGAACATTTCCCACAGCATCGGCAGCAGGGCTTTGTTGGAGATGATGCTCTTCCATGCCGGTTCCAGCCAGCGCACGCCAGCGTCTTCCAGCTTGGTGGAGAACATCTCACGCAGCATATATTCCCACGGGTAGAGTTTGAACAGGTTGCTGATCACCTGATCCTGCAGGTCAGTAAACTGACCTTTCTCACCCAGACCGATATCTTCTATATAGAGAAACTCGGTGGCGACTTCCGCTTCGGCAGCACAATCCTGCAGATACTGAACCGTTCCACGATCTTCTTCCGTGTCACGGCAGCAGGCGAGATGCAGCAGGTTGAAACCGTGCTGTTCACGCAGCTCGGCGAAACGCTCAATCAACTTTTCCTGCAGGCTATTGAACTGGTCGCTCTCTTCCGGCAAGTTTCCGGCGTTCATCTGGTCTTCCAGCCAGATCCACTGGAAGAAGGCCGCTTCATACAGAGAGGTTGGCGTATCGGCGTTATTTTCAAGAAGCTTAGGTTCACCCACGCCGTCCCACGCCAGATCAAGGCGAGAATAGAGCGAGGGCTGGTTGGTTTTCCACGACTGGCGCACAAAGCCCCAGGTGTGCTTCGGAATGCGGAATTTAGCCATCAGCTCGTCGCTGTCGATCACTTTCTCGACAACCTTCAGGCACATCTGATGGAGCTCTGCCGTCACCGCTTCCAGTTTTTCCACCTGAGCGAGCGTCAATTTGTAGTAAGCGTCTTCACACCAGTACGGCTCGCCATACATGGTGTGGAAGTTAAAACCGTATTCGGTCGCTTTTTCGCGCCAGTCCGGGCGCTCGGTGATACTGACTCGTTCCATGATCAGCCGCCCATTGAGCGAGTAGACGTGCCCGTCGCGCTGCGCTGCATGCTGGTCTGTTTCGCCACAGATTCACCGAACCCGCCGCGTGTGATGGTGCTGGTGGTAGCCGGTTTCGGAGCCATCGCCGTTTTCGGTACGGTCACGGTGCGGCCAGGCGTTGCTGCGCCATAGCCTTTGCCGCTGGCATCGGTGTATTGGCCGTAGGCCGGGCTGGCCGGGTTTTTCGAGCTAAACAGCGGCTGCTGCTGGTAACCCGCACCGCCGCCCATCAGGCGGCCCATCATATAGCCAGCCATCAGCGGCATCCAGAAGCTGCCGCTGGACTGAGCCTGCGCCTGATTTTCTGGCGCCGTTCCCGCCTGAGCCGGTGTCTGTTGACACTGGCCTTCACCGAACTCTGCCACGCAGTCTTCGCGTGTGGCATATTTCGGTGCGGTACGTTCCGCTTCTTTCAGGGCGTTGTTATAGGCGGTCTTACATTCTGCCGCGTTACCGGTTGCGGCTGAGCAGTCCTCTGCGTTTTGATACAGAGAGACCGTTTCATCGCTTTTCTCACAGCCTGCCAGCATAAAGACAGCGGTAACCGCCAGCGCAACAGGGGTGAGGTGACGCGCGTTCCAGCTTTTGCGGAACGAAGCGTGATTTATGGATTTTGTCCGTTTCATATTTGTCTTCCAGGACCCAGTGGTTATAACGCTCAGGATAGAGGATGAGTGGTTGAAAATGAAGCGAAGAGGGGCGGAATCAGGGGGATCTTTACGTTGGCTTACGTTCGGATGTGATTCAGATGCTCCCTCTCCCTGTGGGAGAGGGCTGGGGTGAGGGCATCAGGCCGCAGTGGGCCTGATGACACTCTTAGTGACGGAACGGATTGCTGCCGGTGTTGGTACGCGCAGCGGCTGGCTGTGCAGCAGGCGCGCTGCTGTTAGCGTTGAAGTTATCAACCGCAGCAACCTGTTCCGGATTCTCCGGTGCCACGCTGTCCGGCGAGGTTGAGACCGGTTTACCCAGCGCATTGTTCAGCGCCAGCAGGTCCTGCTCGTTCAGCGTACCCAGCGCCTGCTTGATGTTCAGCTGGTTAATCAGGTACTGGTAACGCGCGCTGGAGAGCTGCTGTTTCGCGTTATACAGCGTGGTGGTCGCGTCCAGCACGTCAACAATGGTACGGGTACCGACGGAGTAACCGGCTTCCATTGCATCCAGGGAGCTTTGGGCAGACACAACGGCCTGTTTATACGCGTTGATGCTGCTGATGGAAGCGTTCACGTTGTTGAACGAAGAACGCACGGTCTGCACCACGTTGCGGTGGGCGCTTTCCAGCTGCTCGCTTGCGCCAACAAAGTTGTACTGCGCCTGTTTCACCTGAGAATTCACCAAACCGCCCTGATACAGCGGCAGTGAGAAGCTCAGGCCGACTTTGTTCTGGCCCTGGTTGCTGTCGTCATACTGGGCGGTGTTGGTTTTAGAACCGCTGTAGCTGGTATCAGACACGCCGGTGGAGGCGCTCAGGCTCAGGGTTGGCAGGTGGCCATCCTGCGCCTGACGAATCTGCTCGCGGGCCAGGTCCTGGCTCAGACGCGCCTGCAGTAAGGTCAGGTTGCGGTTTTCTGCTTCTTTCAGCAGGGCATTCACCGCCTGCGGCTTATCGGTCTTGAAGTTATCTACGTTCAGGGAAGCCAGTTCTGGATAGTAATTACCGGTGACCTGACGCAGAGATTCCAGCGCGTTGTCGAGGTTGTTACGCGCGGTCACTTCGTTGGCCAGTACGCTGTCGTACTGTGAACGGGCGTTCTGCACGTCAGTGATGGCGACCAGGCCCACGTTGAAACGCTGGGTGGTTTGATCTAACTGACGGTAAATTGCCTGTTTCTGCGCTTCAGTATAGGAGAGCGAGTCAATCGCGCTCAGCACGTTGAAGTACGCAGTCGCCGTGTTCAGGATCAGCGTTTGCTGGTCAGTCTGATAGGTCACATCCTGGATACCCGCGCTCTTTTCCTGCAGGGTCAGTGCGCGCCATTTGGACATATCAAACAGCGTCTGTGTTAATTGCAGTGAGGCGCTGGTAGCATTGGAGTTAACGCCGTTAGCGTCGCGGAAACCGTTGCTGTAGGTATAATCTGCACCTAAACCTAACTGCGGCAGCAGTGGGCTACGCGCTTCGTTAATCTTTTCAAACGCAGCATCACGATCGGCCGCTGATTTACGTAAATCAGGGTTGCCCAGACGTGCCTGCTGGTAGACCTGTAACAGGTTTTCCGCCTGGCTCATTGCACTGAAGCCCGTCAGGCTCAGGCCGATAAGGATGGGGAGCAATTTCTTCATTTGCATTCCTTGTTGTGAAGCAGTATTAGCGCTGATCTAATTAAAAATAATTGCCGATTCTAACAGAATCATCCACACCAAAAGGTTGGCGTAATGTGCCATGTGGCGTTAATTTGCACCAATCTACCTTATAGCCTTGCAAACGGCAGCCAAACAGCCTTGAAATTCATAATTTCATCACCATTGCTACCAGGACTCGACTCATGCAAAAACCAGATAAGTTGCCCGTGACATTCGCCAAAAACGATGTAGAAATTATTGCACGAGAAACGCTTTATAGCGGTTTTTTTTCAATGGAACTTTACCGTTTCAGGCATCGCCTGTTTAACGGTGAGATGAGCGGCGAAATCAGGCGCGAAATTTTTGAGCGCGGGCATGCAGCAGTCTTGCTACCCTTTGACCCAGTGCGTGATGAAGTCGTACTGGTTGAGCAGATTCGCATTGCGGCGTATGACGTCAGTGAAAGCCCGTGGTTGCTGGAGATGGTCGCCGGCATGATCGAAGAGGGCGAGTCGGTTGAAGACGTTGCCCGTCGCGAGGCGCTGGAAGAGGCGGGGCTGATCGTTGGTCGCACAAAACCGGTGCTCAGCTATCTGGCCAGTCCGGGAGGCACCAGCGAGCGCTTGTCCATCATGGTGGGCGAAGTGGACGCCACTACCGCGGATGGGATCCACGGTCTGGCAGATGAAAACGAAGATATTCGGGTTCATGTGGTGAGTCGGGAGCAGGCTTACCAGTGGGTAGAAGAGGGGAAAATCGACAACGCAGCGTCTGTCATCGCCCTGCAATGGCTGCAACTGCATTATCAGACATTACGAAACGAGTGGAAAAAATGAAGCGTTATACACCTGACTTCCCAGAAATGATGCGCCTGTGCGAAACCAATTTCGCACAATTGCGCCGCCTGCTGCCGAGAAACGACGCACCCGGCGAAACGGTAAGCTATCAGGTGAGCAACGCGCAGTATCGATTAACGATAACAGAATCAACGCGCTACACTACGCTGGTGGAAATCGAACAAACGGCACCCAGCATTAGCTACTGGAGCCTGCCGTCAATGACGGTGCGGCTCTACCACGACGCGATGGTCGCTGAAGTGTGTTCAAGTCAGCAGATCTTTCGTTTTAAAGCGCGGTATGATTACCCGAATAAAAAGTTGCATCAACGCGACGAAAAGCATCAAATTAACCAGTTTTTAGCCGACTGGCTAAGATATTGTTTAGCACATGGAGCAATGGCGATTCCGGTTTGTTAGCGTCATAAACCTACCTAAGGACACCATTTGGAAAGCCTGTTGAACCTGACTGTTGCTGGTGGGGCACCAGTCAGGATATTACAAATCACCGATACTCACCTTTTTGCCGAAAAGCATGAAACGCTGCTGGGGGTGAACACCTGGGAGAGTTATCAGGCTGTACTTAGCGCTATTCACGCTGAAAATCGTGCCTGCGATCTGATCGTTGCAACGGGCGATCTGGCGCAGGATCAATCCTCCGCGGCCTACCAGCATTTTGCTGAAGGCATCGCGAGCTTTAGCGTGCCGTGCGTCTGGCTTCCGGGCAACCACGACTTTCAGCCTGCGATGTACAGCTCTCTTCAGGAGGCGGGGATCTCTCCGGCGAAGTGTGTGTTTGCCGGTGAGCAGTGGCAGATCCTGCTGCTCGACAGCCAGGTGTTTGGCGTCCCGCACGGTGAGTTAAGCGAGTTTCAGCTCGACTGGCTGGAGACCAAACTGGCCGCCGAACCGGCGCGACATACGCTGCTTTTGCTTCATCATCATCCGCTTCCGGCGGGCTGTAGCTGGCTCGATCAACACAGTCTGCGCAATTCTGCCGCCCTGGATAGCGTGCTGGCGAAATTCCCGCGCGTGAAGAATCTGCTGTGCGGACACATTCATCAGGAACAGGATCTCGACTGGAATGGCCGTCGTCTGCTGGCGACGCCGTCGACCTGCGTTCAGTTTAAGCCGCACTGCGCGAACTTTACCCTGGATACCATCGCGCCGGGCTGGCGCTGGCTGGAACTGCATGCGGATGGTTCACTGACCACGGAAGTCTGCCGTCTGGCAGGCGCGCAATTCCGCCCCGATACCGCTTCAGAAGGCTATTGATGTCTACGCTCCTCTACCTGCATGGGTTCAACAGCTCGCCGCGATCTGCCAAAGCGACACAGTTACGCCAGTGGCTGAGCGAGCATCATCCGCACGTTGAGATGATTATCCCGCAGCTGCCGCCTTATCCGGCAGAGGCGGCGGAGATGCTGGAATCCATTGTTCTGGAACACGGCGGCGAATCTTTCGGCGTGGTGGGTTCCTCGCTGGGAGGGTATTACGCCACATGGCTCTCGCAATGCTTTATGCTGCCCGCCGTTGTGGTTAACCCGGCGGTTCGACCGTTTGAGCTGCTGCGGGACTTTCTTGGCGAAAACGAGAACCCCTACACCGGCCAACAATATGTGCTAGAGTCACGCCATATTTACGATCTCAAAGTTATGCAGGTCGACCCGCTTGAAGCACCGGACCTGATCTGGCTGCTGCAACAAACGGGTGATGAAGTGCTGGATTACCGCCAGGCAGTGGCGTATTACGCCTCCTGCCGCCAGACTATAGAAGAGGGCGGAAACCATGCTTTCACGGGCTTTGAAGATCATTTCACCCAGATTGTCGATTTTCTTGGACTGCACAGCCTCTGACAATCAATGCGAATTGCTAGTTTAAATCATGACGCAAACCTATAACGCTGATGCCATTGAGGTACTCACCGGGCTTGAGCCGGTTCGCCGCCGCCCGGGGATGTACACCGATACGACGCGCCCAAACCATCTGGGCCAGGAAGTTATTGATAACAGTGTCGACGAAGCGCTGGCAGGCCATGCCAAACGCGTCGACGTTATCCTGCATGCCGATCAGTCGCTGGAAGTTATCGACGACGGTCGCGGCATGCCGGTGGATATCCACCCGGAAGAGGGTGTACCGGCCGTTGAGCTGATCCTCTGCCGACTGCATGCGGGCGGTAAGTTCTCCAACAAGAACTACCAGTTCTCCGGTGGTTTGCACGGTGTGGGGATCTCCGTGGTTAACGCCCTGTCTAAGCGCGTGGAAGTGAATGTTCGCCGCGACGGCCAGGTGTATAACATCGCGTTTGAAAACGGCGAGAAAGTGCAGGATCTGCAGGTTGTCGGCACGTGCGGTAAACGCAACACCGGCACCAGCGTCCACTTCTGGCCTGACGAAAGCTTCTTCGACAGCCCACGTTTCTCCGTTTCTCGCCTGACGCACCTGCTGAAAGCCAAAGCGGTACTGTGCCCTGGCGTGGAAATCACGTTTAAAGATAACGTCAACAATACCGAGCAGAGCTGGTGCTATGCCGACGGTCTGAACGACTACCTGTGCGAAGCGGTAAACGGCCTGCCGACGCTGCCGAAAAAACCGTTCGTCGGTAATTTCACCGGTGACACCGAAGCAGTGGACTGGGCGCTGCTGTGGCTGCCGGAAGGCGGTGAGCTGCTGACCGAAAGTTACGTCAACCTGATCCCAACTATGCTCGGCGGTACGCACGTTAACGGGCTGCGTCAGGGTCTGCTGGATGCGATGCGTGAATTCTGCGAATACCGCAACATTCTGCCGCGCGGCGTGAAGCTGTCGGCGGAAGATATCTGGGATCGCTGCGCCTACGTGCTTTCCGTGAAGATGCAGGATCCGCAGTTTGCCGGGCAAACCAAAGAGCGTCTCTCCTCGCGTCAGTGCGCGGCCTTTGTTTCCGGCGTGGTCAAAGATGCCTTCACCCTGTGGCTGAACCAGAACGTTCAGGCCGCAGAGATGCTGGCGGAAATGGCGATCTCCAGCGCGCAGCGTCGTCTGCGTGCGGCGAAGAAAGTGGTGCGTAAAAAGCTCACCAGCGGTCCTGCGTTGCCGGGCAAGCTGGCGGACTGTACCGCGCAGGATCTTAACCGTACCGAGCTGTTCCTGGTGGAAGGGGACTCGGCAGGGGGATCGGCCAAGCAGGCGCGCGACCGTGAATACCAGGCGATCATGCCGCTTAAAGGTAAGATCCTGAATACCTGGGAAGTCTCGTCCGATGAAGTGCTGGCCTCGCAGGAAGTGCATGATATCTCTGTTGCGATCGGTATCGATCCGGACAGCGAAGATCTTAGCCAGCTGCGCTACGGCAAGATCTGTATCCTCGCGGATGCGGACTCCGATGGTCTGCACATCGCCACGCTGTTGTGCGCACTGTTCGTGAAGCACTTCCGCACGCTGGTGAAAAACGGCCACGTCTACGTCGCGCTGCCGCCGCTCTACCGTATCGATCTCGGCAAAGAGGTGTACTACGCGCTGACGGAAGAAGAGAAAGCGGGCGTGCTGGAGCAGCTCAAGCGCAAGAAGGGCAAACCAAACGTTCAGCGCTTTAAAGGGCTGGGCGAGATGAACCCAATGCAACTGCGCGAAACCACGCTGGATCCTAACACCCGTCGTCTGGTTCAGCTGACCATCAGCGATGAAGACGAACAGCAAACCAACGCCATGATGGATATGCTGCTGGCCAAAAAACGCTCGGAAGACCGACGCAACTGGCTGCAGGAGAAAGGCGATATGGCGGATATTGAGGCCTGATGTCCCCTCACCCCAGCCCTCTCCCCAAAGGGGAGAGGGTGTTCAATTCCCCTCTCCCCTTTGGGGAGAGGGTTAGGGTGAGGGGAACACCCCGCACTGAAATCAAAACGCCATCTTCACCGTAAACTGCACTTCGCGCGGGTCGCCAATCTGGTTGCCCAGGTTGTTGGTCGCAATGGACGAGGTGTAGTAGGTTTTATCAAACAGGTTCTTCACGTTCACCTGCAGCGTCACCGGATACTTCAGCTTCATTTTGTAGGCCACAAAGGCATCGGCAACAAAGTATCCCGGCAAATAATAATCCGCACCGTTGGTCGCTGAACGACGGCTCACGCCGTGCCCACCGCCGCCAAGCGTCAGGGTATTCCCGCCGATCGCGTTATGAATGTCGTAAGTCAGGAACAGAGAACCGGTATGACGCGGCACGTTCGGCAGGGGCTTACCCGCGTAGTCTGGATCCTCCAGCACTTTGGCGTCGGTGTAGCCGTAGCTGGCGATAATATTGGTATTCTCAGTCAGCGATCCGGCAAGATCCACCTCCACACCCTGCGAGCGTACGCGGCCAGCGGTTTTGGCGATGGTTTCACCCCCCACGCTTTCGTTGTACAGCACGTTGCGCTTGTGAATATCAAACAGCGCGATGTTGGCGGTAATGCCATCGAACAGGTCAAATTTAGCCCCCACTTCGTAAGCATTAGACGTTTCCGGCGGCAGGTCACCAATGTAGCTAGCAATGGACGATTGCGGCATAAACGTCTGGGAATAGTTAGCAAACAGTGAGACGGATGGCGTGAGCTTGTAGACCAGCCCCAGCTTCGGCGTCCACTGTTCGTCGCGGCTGTCGGTATTCACATTGAACGGGCGGCCCTTACCCGCATACTGGGTGTAATACTGGTAACGCAGCCCGGCAACGGCAATCCATTTATCGGTGAGATACAGGGCGTCCTGCGCGTAGGCGGAGTAGCTTTCCTGTTTGAGCGTCTGGTCGCTATCAGCGGCGGAGACGGTGGTGCATTTGCTGAGATTGCCGTAGGTCGGATGGTAGATATTGAAATCTTTAACGTTCTTACAGCGCATCATGTCCGTACGCAGCAGATCGTAATTCTCATACGACACACCGGTCAGGATCTCATTGTAAAAGCCCGCGATATCTACGTTCCCCTGCAGATCCGCACGCGTACTGTGCATACGCTGAGTCGAGCCCTGGGTTGCATCCACGCGGCGGGTCAGATTACCCGTTTTGGCGTCATAGGCCATCACGCGCGCCTGGTTATCGCTGTATTTATCCTGGCTAAAGCTGTAGTCAAACTTCGCGGTCCACTGGCTGTTGAGACGATATTCGGCGTTAAGCTGCGCCAGATCGGACTGCCCGTCGGTAACGTTAAACGGCTCGTCAAAGCGGGTTTTACGATCCACGTTTACCGGTTGTTTGGTGCTGAGATCGAAAATGGTTCCTCGATCGAACGGCGTCTTATAGTCGCGATGTGAATAGAGCACGGTCACGGTGGCATCATCACCAAACCAGGTCAACGACGGGGCGATAAAGGTGCTGCGCTCGTTGCCAAAATTACGCCAGTAATCTTCATCCTGATACTCGCCCGTCAGGCGATACGCCAGCCGCGTGCCGTCAATCGGGCCGGTGACATCAACCTGCCCGGTGCCGCCGCCAAAGCTTGAGGAGGTAGCGGAAATTGAGCCGCCGAAGCGGGTTTCCGGGCGTTTGGTAACCACGTTGATCAGGCCGCCAGGATCGAGAATGCCATACAGCGTTGAGGCCGGCCCTTTCAGCACCTCCACGCGCTCGGTCGCGGCATTAAAGCTGCGCGGCAGCACGGTGCGCAGACCGTTGGTCATTATTGACCCGTCGCGGTTCGCGCCAAATCCCCGGCGCACAAACGCATCCTGCGTACCGCCCAGGGTGTTGGTCTGCACCACGTTGCTGACGTTATAAAGGGCTTCATCAAGCGAAGTAGCGTGCTGATCTTCCAGCACTTTATCACTGACGGTATTCACCACCTGCGGAATATCCAGCATCGGCATGTTGGTTAGCGTGGCGGTGGAGGTGTTAAGCGGCTGATAGCCGTTTGTGGCCTCAGCCACGGCATGGGGATCGGCGGTGACGGTCAGCGTTTCGCCGTCGTTAGCCGTTGCGGTGTCGGCCGCCTGCACCAGCGGTGCCATAAACAGCAGTGAAAAGAGCGCGCGCCCTTTTACCCCAGAGAGAGAAGGTGTGAACGTAGCCATTACATCTGTTTTCCCAAAAGATCCCGCGCATGAAGGGCGCGGAAGAATGTATGAGTCATTGCCCTTAATTGTCTGCTCGTTAGCCGTGTGGCATCGAACATGTAATTGAGAATCATTCAATCATGCGGCAATGTAGTAGTAAACGGAAAAAAGCAAAAATCGGCTACAGCCTGAAACCTCCCGTCCTGATATAAGTAGATTCCATATAATTCATTGAAAACGCTTAAATAAAAAATAAAAGCGCCGCTGTAGTACCTGTTATTTAACCCTGGCTTTATCAGGGTGTTTATCCCCTTGACTACTACATGGCGCAGCGGCAAACTCTCAAAAGAGAATGAGTTTTATTTTTATTTGTTCGTTTTTTATTAAGTTGGCATTCACGTGGCGCACAACACCCATAAACCGGGGCTGGTTCTGGAGAACCTCTCCGCGGGCTACCAGAAAAAAATCATCGTCGATGATATCTCCCTTGCGATCCCCCGGCAGAAAATGACCGTGCTGGTAGGGGCGAACGGCTGTGGAAAATCCACGCTGCTGAGCACTATCGCGCGTCTGCTGCAACCACTTGGCGGGGCCGCACTGCTTGATGGCAAAGCCATTCACGAGCAACCAACCAGAGCGGTAGCCCGCCAGCTGGGGATCCTGCCGCAATCTCCGCTGCTGCCGGAAGGGCTGACCGTGTTTGAGCTGGTATCACGCGGCCGTTTTCCCTGGCAAAATTTTATGCGCCAGTGGAGCGATGAAGACGAGCAGGCCGTTGAAGAGGCTCTGCACCTGACCGGTACGGCAGAGTTTGCACATCAGCCCGTCGAAAGCCTCTCCGGCGGCCAGCGCCAGCGCTGCTGGATCGCAATGGCCCTGGCGCAGCAAACGCCCTATATCCTGCTGGATGAACCGACAACCTTTCTCGATCTTCGCTATCAGGTGGAGATCCTCGAGCTGCTGCATACCCTGACCCGCCAGCATGACCGTACGGTGGTGGTGGTGCTCCACGATCTCAACTTCGCCGTTAACTATGGCGATTCCCTGGTTTTTTTACGCCAGGGCAAAGTCGAGGGGGTATTGCATGAAGGCGACGTCTGCACGCCGGAACTCATCAAAGCGGTGTTTGATGTCGATGTCCATATGTCGGTTAATCCCCTGACCGGTAAGCCGTTCTTTATGCCATTCCGCCAGGCGGCGGAAAAATTATGATGCGAACGTCACTGGCTTTCCTGCTGTTTGCCTTGCTGCTGGTGATGGGCGCGATTGCCCACCTGGGTATCGGTGCGCGTGTCATTGCTCCCCAGACGGTGGTGCAGGCCTTGCTTCATTTCGACCCGCGCAATTTCGATCACAACGTGATTGTCAGATTACGCCTGATACGGCTGGCTGCCGCCATGGTCACCGGGGCGGCGCTGGGCGTGGCGGGCGTGTTGTTACAGTCGGTGATCCGTAACCCGCTGGGCGAGCCGCATATTCTGGGGCTTAACGCGGGGGCGGCGCTGGCCGTGGTGCTGACCAGCGCGCTCGGGTTTACCTTGCCGTTTGGCCGCCCGCTGATTGCCGCTGTGGGTGCCGCCGCGCTGTTTATGCTGGTGTTGACGTTCTCCTCTTCAGGGCGAACCGGCCTCACGCCAATGAAAATTACCTTATGCGGCGTGGCGATGTCGGCGTTTGCGTCGTCGATTACCGCCACGGTGCTGATTCTGGATGAACAGACGCTGCTTGCCATGCGCACCTGGCTGGCGGGAGATCTTGCCGGGCTTAACGCGGAAATCGTTCGCAGCGCATCCTGGGTTGCCGCTGTGGGGGTCGCTCTGGCGCTCTGGCTGTCGCCATCGCTCAATATGCTGGCCCTGGGCGACCGGATGGCGCAGGGGCTGGGCGTGTCGCTGCTCAAAACTCGCCTTTTGGCTCTGCTGGCGATTGCGCTGCTTTGCGGCGCAGCCGTCTCCATTGCCGGGCCGATTGGTTTTATTGGCCTGGTCGTGCCGCAGCTTATCCGCCGTCTGGTGTCGGTGGACTTACGCGTGATGGTGCCGCTTTCTGCCCTGTGCGGGGCGCTGGTGTTACTGCTGGCGGATATCGCGGCCCGTACGCTGTTTACGCCGTATGAGCTGGCGACCGGGATCATGACCGCGCTGGTGGGTGCTCCTCTCTTTATCCTGATGGCATCAAGGATGTTCAAATGAGCCGGGCCGGACTGCGTGCATGGCGTGTCGGGCCGTTTTCCGGGCAGGTACGCCCGGCGGCAGTGGCGCGCGTTACGCTTATCGCTCTAATGGGCATTCTCCTGCTGGGGTTTGGCCTGACGCACGGTTCGCTTCCCATTCCCACTTCCGCCATCGGGCGCGCGCTGTTCTCCGGAGAACCCCTGGAGGCCGATGCGCGCTATATCGTGATGGATATCCGCCTGCCACGGCTGCTGATGGCCATTTTAAGCGGCGCGATGCTGGGCATGGCGGGGGCGGCGATGCAGTCCATCACCCGCAATGGCCTGGCCGATCCGGGGCTTATCGGCGTGAAAGAGGGCTGCAGCGCGGCGGTACTGCTGCTGATTTTTCAGTTCCCTGCGCTGGGGCCGGCCTGGCGTCCGCTGGTCGGGATGGCCGGTGGTCTCATTACCGCGCTGCTGGTGGTGGCGCTGGCCCGCGATATCTCGCGTCCGCGTTTTATTCTGATTGGGATTGGCGTGTCATGGGCCTTCTCTGCGGCAATGGGGATCTTTATGACCACCGCCGACGTGCGCGATGTGCAGACGGCGATGCTGTGGCTGGCAGGGAGCCTGCACGCGGCAAACTGGACGCTGGTCGGTATCGCCGCAGCCTGGGCGGCCCCGGCGTTTGCGCTACTGCTCTTTACCGCCCGCGCGGCTGACGTGGCATTGCTGGGTAACCACGCCGCAACGGGGCTCGGGGTTCGCACCGCACGATTAGCCCTACTGCGCGTTCTCGCGCCGGTGATGTTAACGGCGGCCTGTGTCTCCTGCGTGGGGAGTATTGGTTTTGTGGGGCTGATTGCGCCGCATATGGCGCGTCTGATGCTGCGCGGTGGGCAAACCGCGTTGTTGATGGGCAGTGCCGTGCTGGGTGCGCTGCTGGTGCTGCTGGCGGATACCGTCGGGCGGCTGGCATTCCTGCCGTTGCAGTTACCGGCGGGAATTGTGATTTCACTGATTGGCGGACCGTTTTTCCTGCTGCTGCTCTGGCAGCGTCGGGACAGATTTTAGAGGACTAAGATGCGCGTACTTGTTTCGATGCTGTTGCTGATAGGGTTTGCGGTGAGTGCGGCGGAGCCGACGCAGACGTTCACTGACGATCTGGGGCGTAAGGTGGAGGTGCCGCTTCACCCGAAGCGGATCGTCTCGCTGCACGACCTGGATATCACCATTCCACTGATTGAGCTTGGCGTACCGCCCGTCGCCAGCCACGGCCGCACGCGCCCGGACGGCAGCCATTTTCTGCGCGCCAGCGGCATGCTGACGGGGGTGGATTTCGATAATTCCGACATCAAATTCATCGGCACGGCGGATATCGACATTGAAGCCATTGCCGCCGCCAAACCCGATCTGATCATCACCGAGCCGACCCGCAACACGCCGGTGGAACAGCTGGAAAAGATTGCCCCGACGGTGAGTATCGACCATCTCGACGGCGGTGCACCGGAGATCTACCGCAAGCTGGCGCAGCTCACCGGTACGCAGGCGCGGCTGAAAATCCTGGAGCGCCGCTATCAGGAGCAAATCAAGGCGCTGAAGGCGACCATCGATACGCGCAAAATCACCGTGTCGGTGATTCAGGCTAACCAGGGAAAAATCAATGCCATGCACAGCTACCACTCTTTAGGCCGCGTGCTGCGTGACGCCGGATTTACCTTCCCGCCGCTGATTGAGAGTATTCCTGAAGGGGGACGGATTGACGTCAGCGCCGAACGTCTGCCGGAGCTGGACGCCGATTTTGTCTTTGCCACCTGGCGCGGCGACACCGGGGGTAAACCGCAGGACGAGCTGGCGGCGATGGAGGCGGTGATGCCGGGCTGGTGCCAGTTCCTGAACGCCTGTCGGACCGGCCACTACGTGCTGATTTCACGCGAAGAGGCCATTTCGAACTCCTTCGCCTCTTTAGGGCTGATGGCCGCGCAGGTACAGTCGCAGATTGCCGGGCGGCCATTGCCGGAGGTATCACCGTGATCCGTAAAGAGAAAGGGCGAGTGGATGTTTACGGGGAGCGCTTTCGCGCACGTGCACATCATCTGACGCCGCGTCTGCTGCAGGTGGCGCGCTACATCAACGAGAACCGGGAAGCGGTGATGGAGCAGACGGCAATTGAAATCGCCACGCTGCTAAAAACCTCGGACGCCACCGTGGTCCGCGCGATCCAGGCGCTGGGTTTTGCCGGGCTGCGCGATCTGAAGCAGACGCTGGAGCAGTGGTTTGGTCCGGTGGTGACGTCCAGCGAAAAGATCTCCTCGACGGTTAACACGCTCACCAGCGACGTTAACGCGAGCATCGATTTTGTGCTGGAAGGGCATCAGCACACCTGTGAGGTCTTGTCGCAACCGCACAACCGTTATGCGATGGCGCAGGCGGTGTCGCTGCTGGCACAGGCCAGGCAGGTGGCGATCTTCGGCATTGGTGCCTCCGGTATTCTGGCCGAGTACACCGCCAGATTATTCAGCCGGATGGGGCTCCCCGCCATGCCGCTCAACCGCACCGGGATAGGCCTTGCCGAACAGTTGATTGCGCTCCAGCGCGGCGATGTACTGGTGATGATGGCGCAAAAATCTGCACACCGGGAAGGACAAACCACGTTGCGGGAAGCCAAACGTCTGGGGATCCCGACGATTTTGCTGACCAACGCCCTGGACTCGCGTTTCAGCAAAGAGGCCAGCGTGGTGATCCATGTGCCACGCGGCGGAGAAAAAGGCAAAATCCCGCTGCACGGTACGGTGCTGCTGTGCCTGGAGATGATTATTTTGTCCGTCGCCTCCACCGAGCCGCAGCGCACCATCAAATCCATGAAGCGCATCAACGAGTTTCATCGTGGGTTAAAGCCGGGGAAGAAGAGCGGTTAAAGCATGCCGGGCGCTCACGCCGTTCATCGGTCAGCATGGTTCTTCCGGTACTGCAACGGCGTCTCGCCAATTCCCTTCTTAAACGCGCTGATAAACCACGTCACGTCGGAAAATCCCACCTGGGTGGCAATCTCGCGTACGCTCGCCTCGCTGTGCAGCAGGCGCTCGCAGGCCTTGCGCAGCCTTAGCGTATTCAGATAGTTGTGGATCTTCTCGCCCGTTTCCGCATGGAATTTTCGCGATACGTAGCTGCGGGATTTCCCCAGCGTTTCTGCCAGTGCATCCAGGCGAAATTTCTCCTGGTAATGTTCGTCCAGCCAGAACATCACCTGGCTGGCGAGCCCAAGGCTACTGCCCGGCGCACGGGCATTATCGTCCGGGAGCATGGCGAATAAACCAATCAACAGCGCGGCTATTCCCTCGCGGGTTAAAGGCGACGGGTAACAGCCGAGCAGATGATCGACATGGTGATGGCAGTGCGCCAGATCGGCGACCCACGCTCCCGCGCCGCGGGCAGAAAGTTTCTGCAGCCGCTGCTGCGTGTGGGGAAAATCGCGCAGGGCTGTGAGCACCGCGTGAGGGTCGAGATGAATAATGGTACGTCGGTAAATCGCTTCTGCCTGCTCATCCACCCTCACTTTATGCAGGGTAAACGGCGGAAAGAAAAACAGCCGCCCGGGGCGCATGGTGTAGTGACGGTTATCGACAATGGCGACGCCAAATCCTTCTTCTACATACAGAATCTCCAGACACTGATGCCAGTGATGATAACGCACGGTATTGGCAAACAGACGGCTGAATGACACGACGGTGTCATTTAAAGTGATCAGTTCCAGCCGGTCGGAGGTGGGCGTGTCGCGCATAGTGCAATAAAACTCAATTTTCTGCCGTTATCTTCTCGTTATAAACCACCTTTTTAAATTTTCTCAACTGGAGGTTTATTTAGCCTTCACGGCTGTGACGTGGCTAACATTTATCCCCCTTGCGGATTCACTATCCTTCGTCGCAGTTGATGACGAGGGCGAGCGTATGTCTAAAAAATCAAATCCATTGTCTTCGCGCCAGGAGGTAGTGGCGTCGTTACATGACCTGCTGGGCGCGCTGGATAAGTCCTTTCCGCAGGATTGTTCCCGGTTCTCGCTGGGAGAAACCTGTGCGCACTACCCCACGGAGATTGCGCAGATGGAAGGGCTATCCCGTGCGCTGTGGGGGCTGTTTCCGCTGATGGCGGGCGGCGGGGACGAGCCGTTTAGTGAGAAGTACCTGACCGCCATTAAGCTCGGCACCGATCCGCAGAGCCCGGGCTATTGGGGGGAAACCGGCCCGTACGACCAGCGTCTGGTGGAGATGGCGGCTTACGGCCTGGGGCTGGCGCTGCTGGGGGATAAGCTCACCCGCCGCTTCAGCGAACGTGAGGTAATGAACCTGCACGCGTGGCTCAACCAGATCACCGATGCGCAGATGCCGGACAGCAACTGGAACTACTTCGCGATTATGGTGCAGCTTGGCTTCAAATGTGCCGGGCTGCCGCATGATCCGCGCGCCATCGACCGTCGGTTTGCGATGATGGAGGCGTATTATCTGGGTGACGGCTGGTATTCTGACGGCCCGGGCCGCCCGAAGGATTACTACATCTCAATGGCGTTCCACTTCTACGGCCTGATTTATGCCACCCTCGGCGGTGATGAAAAAAGGGCGGAGGTGTTACGCGAGCGTGCCCGTCAGTTTGCCGAAGATTTTATTTACTGGTCTGCCGCCGACGGCGCGTCGGTACCGTTTGGCCGGAGCCTCACCTATCGCTTCGCGATGGTCGCTTTCTGGAGCGCCGTGGCCTTTTCCGGGCTGAATGTCTTCTCGCCGGGCATCGTGAAGGGCATTGTGCTGCGCCATCTTCGCTGGTGGCAGCGGCAGCCGATGACCGATCGCGACGGTATTTTGACCCTCGGTTTTACTTATCCCAACCTGGTGATGTGTGAGGATTATAACGCCCCCGGCTCACCGTACTGGGCGCTGAAAACGTACCTGATTCTGGCCTTGCCGGAGTCACACCCGTTCTGGCAGGCAGAAGAGCAGCCGCTCCCCTCGCTGGCGGAAAAACGCGTGATCCACCCAGCGCAGCACATCCTGATGCATGCGGATAACTCACAGCACGTCACGATGCTCACTGCCGGTCAGCTTGAGCTGAATAACTACGTCAACACCGAAGCCAAATACACCAGATTTGCGTACTCAAGCCGCTTTGGCTTCACCCTCGAACGGGGACGCTTTGGCCTGAAACATGCCGCCTGCGACTCGATGTTACTGCTGGCGGAGGGGGATAACTACTTCCGTGGGCGTCGCGAATGCGCGGAGGTGCGGGTGGATGAGAACTACCTCTATTCACGCTGGTCACCCTGGCATGATGTCCATGTCGAAACCTGGCAAATTCCCTTTGGCGAGTGGCACGTGCGTCTGCACCGCATTAACAGCGCTCGCACCCTTCAGGCAGTGGAGGGCGGTTTTGCGGTGATGAAAACCGAACACCACATTCATGAGCGTGGCTGTTACCTGACGGCCAGCAACGGCAGCAGCGTGATTGTCGATCTCTCCCCGGCCATTGCCCGGGAGCCAGACAGCATCGTCACGCCGCCGAACAGCAGCATTATGTTCCCGGAATGCGCATCCATTCCGCTGTTAAAAACCGATCTCCCTCAGGGAGAGAGCTGGCTCTGTTGCGCCGTCGTGGCCAGCGAGAAACCCCCCGCGGCATTGGCACCTGAACTGAAGATGACCCCTGACCAGGTCGCGATCCGCGAACCCGGAGGCGAACGTAAGCTGTCGTTCACATTATAAAAAATCTGACCCTACACGTCGGCGAGGATGATATGAAAAGTGCATCTACAACGAACAGAACCGAATATTACAAAATCAGCAGCTTTATATTTCTCTATTTCTTTACCTGGTCTGCCAGTATTGGGCTATTAGCCATCTGGCTCGGCCAAAAGGCGAATCTCAGCGGCTCGGTAATTGGCACTGTCTTTGCGGTCAACGGTATCTTCTCAGTCATTCTTAAACCGATCTACGGCTATATTCTCGATAAGATCGGCATGAGTAAATACCTGCTCTATTTTGTGGTTGCCATGTCCACACTGATGGCGCCGTTCTTTATTTATGTTTATCAGCCGCTGCTGATGTCCAATACTCTGGTGGGGATTATCATTGGCGCGCTCTATTTAAGCTTTGCCTGGTACGCGGGCGTGGCGGCGTGTGAATCCTATTCTGACCGCTTTAGCCGTTTAAACGGTATGGAGTTCGGGCAAATTCGCATGTGGGGATCGCTTGGCTGGGCCGTGGCGTCCTCGTTCTCCGGTCTGCTGTTTAATCTCTCTCCAGCGTATAACTTTATTCTGGGCAGCGTCGCATCCATCATCATGCTGATCGTCCTTGTGAGCCTGAAAGTGAACACTAACTCCGCTCATGCCAGCGAGGTGCTGACCAAAGAGAAAATCGCCCCTGCGGATGTCTATGCCCTGCTGCGTAACCGCAAGTTCTGGGCGTTCTGCCTGTATGTGGCGGGCGTGGCGTGGATGATGTTTATTGCCGAGCAGCAGTTCTCACGCTATTTCGTCACGTTCTTTGATGATATTCACCAGGGTAACGCGGTGTTCGGTTATCTGGGAACCGTACAGTCGGGTATGGAATTTGTGATGTATATGGTGATCCCGCTGTTGGTGAATAGTATTGGTGCCAAGCGTGGGCTGTTAATTGTCGGGCTGGTGGTCGGTGCGCGACTGATTATTTCCGGCCTGTGCGATTCCCATCTGTTAATTTCCGTACTGAAACCGCTGTATGGCCTGGAAATATGTCTGCTGCTGGTCTCGGTCTTTAAATATATTGCTGAGCATTTCGATAAACGCGTTAACGCCACCATGTATCTGCTGGGCTATCAGGCCATGCTCTACGTGGGCAACGTGGTTGTCTCTTCGCCTGCCGGCTATCTGTATGACCGCATCGGCTTTGAGCACACCTATATCATTATGGGAGCCACGGCGCTGACCTTTACGTTTATCTCTGCCTTTACGTTATCCGCCTGCCAGAGCAAATGGCGCGGTACCCGCTCGCTGAACGCAGCAGAACCCTCATCCCGGTAATTTAAAGGACCCGAAACATGTTAAGTCGTATCAAAGAGGAACACCTGCAGGCTATTCCTGTCCCCGTTGAATCGCGGACATTACGTGATGAACTCAGCTCTGCCCGCAGTCACGTGCTTGAGCTGATTAGCCGTCATTTGGTGGCGTTCGGTGACCGATTCCCGGCAGAAACCTGCCAGAACGGGGTTTATCCGCTGACGGAGAACGTGGAGTGGACCACCAGCTTCTGGACCGGGCAGCTATGGCTGGCGTGGGAGATGAGCGGTGAGACAACGTTCCGCGAGATGGCTGAAAAACACGTGCGCTCGTTTGGCCTGCGCATCGCCGGGCGTAATGATACCAACACTCATGATTTGGGATTCCTGTATACGCTCTCCTGCGTGGCGGCCTGGCGACTGACCGGCAACCGCGAGGGGCGCGGGTTCGCCCTGCTGGCGGCTGAAGCCCTGCTGGAGCGCTTTCACCCGAAGGCGAAGATTATTCAGGCCTGGGGCGATCTGTCAGACCCGGAGCAGGCCGGGCGGATGATTATCGACTGCAACATGAATCTGCCGCTGCTCTACTGGGCGACGGAACAAACCGGCGACGCGCGCTTTGCTGACGCCGCAAAAGCCCACGTGATGCAGGCCGCCAGGTACCTGATTCGTGAAGATGCCTCGACGTTCCACACCTACTACATGGATGTGGTTACCGGCGCGCCTCGCTACGGCAACACGCAGCAAGGATACGCGGACGACTCCTGCTGGTCCCGCGGGCAGGCGTGGGGGATCTACGGTTTTATGCTGAGCTATCTCTATACCGGCGATAAGACGATGATTGTGCTGTCAAAACGCCTGGCAAACTACTTTCTTAATCGTCTGCCGGAGGATTATGTCTGCCACTGGGATCTGGCGCTGCTGGGGACAGATGCGCTGCGGGATTCCTCCTCGGCGGCCATTGCCGTCTGCGGGCTGCTGGAGCTGGTAAAACAGTTGCCGGTCACGGATCCGGATCGTGAACGTTATCTGGACTGGGCTAAAGGGATTATGTCGTCACTGACAAAGCACTATCTGATGGGCAAAGACGAGAAGGGGAACGGGCTGCTTAAGCACGCTGTCTATCACCTGGCGAGCAACAAAGGCGTGGATGAGTGTGCGAGCTGGGGCGATTACTTCTACGTTGAGGCGCTGGTGCGGTTCACCCAGAGTTGGAAGCCGTACTGGTAAAAGGTCGGGGGCACGCCCCCGACGTGTGGGTTACGCCTTAGGAATACGCAGCGTCTGGCCGGGATAAATCTTGTCCGGGCTGGAGAGCATCGGGCGGTTCGCCTCAAAAATCTTGTTGTACTGGTTGGCATCCCCGTACACGGTTTTGGAGATGGCGCTGAGGGTGTCGCCTGATTTCACCGTATAGTAAGTGGCTTCATCTTTGGCATCAGTAGCGGTGATGTTGTTTTCCACCTCGCTGACGCCCGCAATATTGCCGACGGCGACCTGGATTTTTTCTTTCTGCTCTTGGGTCAGCCCGTCGCCCGTTACGCTGGCTTTACCGTCGGTAACGTTGACCTGCACTTTATCCGCGCCGGGAATGTTGAGTTTCTTGAGATGCTCGGTGATTTTGTCGCTCTGGCCTTTATGATCGGTCAGGTTGTCCCACAGCTTTTCGCCTGCTTCTTTTACGAAGTTAAAAAGTCCCATTCCTTCCTCCTGTTAATCATGAAGTCAGAATAAGCATAGCAGGTCAGAGATATTTCCCTCTCCGAAAGGAGAGGGAAGGCAGGTTTTACACCCCTTGCTCCAGAATACGGATGTGGGTTTCCAGCACGTCACCTTTTACCGCATCGCTCCACGCTTTCATGTGTGCGGTCTGCAGGTGCGCTTCGAGATGCGCCACGGTTTCCCACTGCTCAACCATGATGATGGAGTCCGGCGCGGTGGCCTGGAAGCTGGCGTTGGTTGCGGCGTCAACCATCGGCGCATAGCCGTGGCAGCCTTCTTCTTGCAGTACGGTTGGGATAATTTTCGCGAACTGATCCAGCACCGCCTGGCGGTGATGTTGGCCAGGACGGGTACGGATTTCAGCAATAACGGTAAGCATAATTAACTCCTTCTAATTCCAGGTTACCAGTTAAGCAAAAATTTCAGCCAGATGCTTGCGATATTCTGCGATATAGCGCGGGACGTCAGGCATTTTAATCACGTCGTTGACGATAAAGGTCGGCAGCGGGTCCATGCCGAGGAACTGGTTAGCCTTGTGGAACGGCAGGTATGCGCCGTCTACCCCTACGCCTTCAAAGAACTGATCTTTATCGGTGAACGCGTCCAGCGGGGCGTTCCAGGTCAGGGAGAGCATATATTTCTTACCCTGAATCAGGCCGCCTGAGCCATATTTTTTAGACGCGTCTGAACGGGTACGGCCGTCGCTGGCATACAGCGAACCGTGGCCCTCAGTGAACACGTCATCCATATATTTTTTCACGGTCCACGGTGCGCCCATCCACCAGCCCGGCATCTGCCAGATAACCACGTCAGCCCACAGGAAGTTCTGCACTTCGGCTTTCACGTCGTAATGGCTGTCTGCGCGCACAACCTTAACATCATGCCCGGCGTCGCGCAGGAAGCCGTCCGCGACCTCGGTCAGGGTGTCATTCAACTGGCCTTTAGAGTGGGCGAATTCTTTCGCACCGTTGATAATCAGAATGTTGCTCATTATTTGTCCTCGTCGATGAGAGTATGGCGAGTATTCTACGCGCGAGGGCGATACGGTAAAATGAGCAAAATGTGCAAAGTCTTTTGCGTTAAATGCAATAATCCCTTACCAGCACACCTTCACATCAACGCCGCCTTCCGCAGCATTATCCAGTGAAACGCGCATACCGTGCAGGGCAGCAATGCGTTTTACAATCGATAATCCCAGCCCGCTGCCCGTGGCATC
The DNA here is from genome assembly GCF_013391025.1 of Enterobacter sp. SECR19-1250. NCBI lineage: Bacteria > Pseudomonadati > Pseudomonadota > Gammaproteobacteria > Enterobacterales > Enterobacteriaceae > Enterobacter > Enterobacter sp. SECR19-1250. The sequence goes on from NZ_JACASJ010000017.1 coordinate 25,806, forward strand.
CTGGCCGGGTGGACGATAAAAACGCTCGCCAATACGGGCCAACGCCTCGGGGGCGATCCCTGGTCCGTTGTCGCGTACGGAGAAGCAATGGGCGTCCAGCGTAACGTCAACCACGCTACCGCGCGGGCTGTAACGCACGGCGTTATCCAGCAGGTTACGCACCAGCAGGCTCAACAGCAGCGGCTGACCCGTGCGTTCAGCCTGTGGGGCGTTGATGTTCAGGCGAACGTCGATACCCGCCTGCTGCGCCGGATGCCAGATGTCCAGAACCGCTGATTGCAGTAAATCGGCCATCTTTATCGGTTCGACATCGTCGAGATTTTCCAGAGAGTCCAGACGCGAGAGAGTGAGGAGTTGATCCACCAGCCGGGAGGCCCGGTCGATCCCCGCGTGGAGCTGCGAGAGCGCTTTTTCCTGCGCCTGCGGGTCGTCCAGAGAGAGTTGCGCCACGTCGGTTTGCACCTTCAGGGCCGCCAGCGGGCTACGTAATTCGTGCGCGGCATCGGAGGTAAAGCGGCGCTCGCGGCTCATCATCTCCTGGGTTCGGGTAAAGAGGTGGTTCAGGGAGTCCAGAAGGGGGCGCACTTCTGATGGCACGCCCTGTGTCGGCAGAGTGTCGGTGGCATCCGGTGAGCGCAGGCGCAACGTCTGCGCCAGTTTTTTCAATGGCTTAAGCTCCCGGCTCAGCAGGACAATCAGCAACAGCAGCATCACCGGTAGCGCCACCAGCCACGGCGTCAGCTGCGAGCTGACCACATCCAGCGCCATCTCCTGCCGGTATTCCCACTCCTGACCGACCACCACGCGGTACTTCCCGTCCGGCGAGGTCAGCCATAAGAAACGCCAGTCATCGTTGTCGTCTTTGAGCCTGCCGTCATCAAACCCATCGCGGCGATAGTGATACGGGATGTCGCGGCCGTTTTCCCCGTCATTGAGGATCATCGTGCCGTCGGTAGCGTAAATGGCGAAGGCCAGAGCATCGTCGTCCAGGCGACCGTGCTTCACTTTTTTGGGGATCTCGCGCATCCGCTCCGGAGCGCGTATCTCATCCAGATCCATCGTCAGCAGCCGTTTAGCAAACAGCATCTGCTGGGTATCAAACAGCTTATCGAGCTTGTGGGTCGTCTGCTGCCAGGCGACAAGGCTTGCGACAAACCAGGCCGTCAGCGACAGCAGCAGAAAAAGAAGCGTCAGACGGAGTTTCAGGCTCAGTTTCATGCGTCACCCAGGGTATAGCCGATGCCATGAACCGTGCGGATAAACTCGCTGCCCAGCTTACGCCGCAGATGATGGACGTGAACTTCCACGGCGTTACTGGAGACGTCATCGTCCCACGTATAGAGCTTCTCTTCGATCGCTTTACGCGGCAGGACGCGGCCCGCATTGCGCATCAGTAACTCCAGCAGGGCGAACTCTTTGGGCTTGAGGGCCAGCGTTTCCCCCTCCAGCGTGGCGACCAGGCTTGTCGGGTCGAGCGTCACTTTGCCGTGACGCAGTTCGCTGCGCGTCTGACCGTGGCTGCGACGCACCAGCGCCTCAAGGCGGGCGGCCACTTCGATCAGTGCGAAGGGTTTGCAGAGGTAATCATCGGCCCCCAGGCGTAACCCCTCGACGCGCTGATTCAGCGCATCCCGCGCGGTCAGGATAAGCACCGGCTCGCTGCGCCCGCTTTCGCGCCAGGCGCGCAGGATCGCCAGACCGTCGATCTCCGGTAGCGTCAGGTCAAGCACCACCGCATCGTAAGGGGCAGAACAGAGCGCCGCCTGGCCGGTTTTTCCGTCGGTGAACCAGTCCACGCTGAAGCCCATTTTGCTTAAGCCCGCTTTGATGCCATCACCAATCAGCTTGTCGTCTTCTACCAGTAATATGCGCATATCCCCTCCTTGATGGCGTCAGTAAACCCTCTGGATCCGCCTGCTGTACAGTAAAAAAATATAAATTTTCCCCTTAAGAAGTTGTTAAGGATTACCCTGTTTAATGGATTGCGACACCACATTAAAGGGAGAGATGAATATGAAAAAATTCGCTGCAATGGCTGCTATCATGATGATGACCACCGCACCGGTCTTCGCTGCTCAGGGCGGTTTTACGGGCCCATCAGCTACCCAACCCCAGACTCAGACGCAGGCAGGCGGTTTTGTTGATAACAACGCCAACCTGACAACGGCCGCGAAAGTCAAAGACCTGAAGGACGACGCCTGGGTGAAGCTGCGCGGGAACATCACCGAACGCCTGTCCGATGACCGCTACACCTTCCGCGACGAGACCGGCACGGTGGTGGTTGAGATTGATCATAAGCGCTGGAACGGTGTGACCGTGTCCCCGCAAGATAAAGTCGAGCTGCAGGGTAAGGTCGATAAAGACTGGAACGAATTTGAAATCGACGTGAAGCAGGTTATCAAGCTGACGAAATAACCCAGAAAGGGCCGCTTATCCGGCCCTTTTTCTTTGTGACTCAACTCGCCAGATAGGGTAGTATCTGCGGCAATATTGCCTGAAACCCATCGGTTTCTGAGTTGAGGAATCACACGTAATGAGCGATATGGCAGAGCGCCTCGCGCTACATGAATTCACGGAAAACGCCTACCTGAACTACTCCATGTACGTCATCATGGACAGGGCATTGCCGTTTATCGGGGATGGCCTGAAGCCCGTTCAGCGTCGCATCGTCTATGCGATGTCCGAGCTGGGGCTGAACGCCACCGCCAAGTTCAAGAAATCCGCCCGTACCGTCGGTGACGTACTGGGTAAATACCATCCGCACGGCGACAGCGCCTGCTATGAAGCGATGGTGCTGATGGCCCAGCCGTTCTCTTATCGTTACCCGCTGGTGGACGGTCAGGGGAACTGGGGGGCACCGGACGATCCGAAATCCTTCGCGGCGATGCGTTATACCGAATCCCGCCTGTCTAAATATGCCGAAGTGCTGCTGGGCGAACTCGGCCAGGGGACGGTGGACTGGGTGCCAAACTTCGACGGCACGCTGCAGGAGCCGAAAATGCTGCCTGCGCGTCTGCCGAATATCCTGCTGAACGGCACCACCGGTATCGCGGTCGGTATGGCGACGGACATCCCGCCACACAACCTGCGTGAAGTGGCGAAAGCCGCCATCACCCTGATTGAACAGCCGAAAACCTCGCTGGACGAGCTGCTGGATATCGTTCAGGGGCCGGACTTCCCGACCGAAGCTGAGATCATCACCTCGCGTGCCGAAATCCGCAAAATCTACCAGAACGGCCGTGGCTCCGTGCGCATGCGCGCGGTGTGGACCAAAGAGGACGGCGCCGTGGTGATCACCGCGCTGCCGCATCAGGTCTCTGGCGCCAAGGTGCTGGAGCAGATCGCCTCCCAGATGCGCAATAAAAAGCTGCCGATGGTGGACGACCTGCGCGATGAATCCGACCACGAAAACCCAACCCGTCTGGTGATCGTGCCGCGCTCTAATCGCGTGGACATGGAGCAGGTGATGAACCACCTGTTCGCCACCACCGACCTGGAAAAAAGCTACCGCATCAACCTGAACATGATCGGTCTGGACGGACGCCCGGCGGTGAAAAACCTGCTGGAGATCCTCTCCGAATGGCTGACCTTCCGTCGCGATACGGTGCGCCGTCGTCTGAACCACCGTCTGGAGAAAGTGCTTAAGCGCCTGCATATCCTCGAAGGTTTGCTGGTCGCGTTCCTCAATATCGATGAAGTCATTGAGATCATCCGTACCGAGGACGAGCCGAAGCCCGCGTTAATGTCGCGCTTTGGTATCAGTGAAACCCAGGCCGAAGCGATCCTCGAACTGAAGCTGCGCCATCTCGCTAAGCTGGAAGAGATGAAGATCCGCGGTGAGCAGAACGAGCTGGAAAAAGAGCGCGATCAGCTGCAGGCGATCCTCGCGTCCGAACGCAAGATGAACACCCTGCTGAAGAAAGAGTTGCAGGCCGATGCCGATGCCTTCGGCGACGACCGCCGTTCTCCGCTGCATGAGCGCGAAGAAGCGAAGGCGATGAACGAGCATGACATGCAGCCTTCAGAGCCGGTCACCATCGTCCTGTCCCAGAGCGGCTGGGTGCGTAGCGCCAAAGGCCATGATATCGACGCGCCGGGGCTGAGCTACAAAGCGGGCGACAGCTTCAAGGCGGCCGTGAAAGGCAAGAGCAACCAGCCGGTGGCGTTTATTGACTCCACGGGCCGCAGTTACGCCATCGATCCGATCACGCTGCCTTCCGCGCGCGGTCAGGGCGAACCGCTGACCGGCAAGCTGACGCTGCCGCCGGGGGCGACGGTTGACCACATGCTGATGGAAGCCGACGACCAGAAACTGCTGTTGGCCTCTGATGCGGGTTACGGCTTTATCTGTACCTTTAACGATCTCGTGTCACGTAACCGTGCCGGTAAAGCCATGATCAGCCTGCCGGATAACGCACACGTTATGCCGCCGCTGGTGGTTGAGAACGAGAGCGACATGCTGCTGGCCATTACATCTGCCGGGCGCATGCTGATGTTCCCGGTCAGCGACCTGCCGGAGTTGTCAAAAGGGAAGGGCAATAAGATCATCAACATCCCGTCGGCGGAAGCCGCAAAAGGTGAAGATGGCCTGGCGCATCTCTTCATTCTGCCGCCGCAGAGCACGCTGACCATTCATGTCGGCAAGCGTAAAATCAAGCTGCGTCCGGAAGAGTTGCAGAAGGTGGTGGGCGAGCGCGGACGCCGCGGTTCGCTGATGCGCGGCCTGCAGCGTATCGACCGCGTGGAGATCGATTCTCCTGCACGCAGCAGCGCGGGCGACAGCGAAGAGTAACGCGTTTCGATCCCCCTCTGTTCCGGAGGGGGATATCCAATAAAATTTCCCGTAAAACCGTTGTTAATTCGTGCGTTGCGATTAACAATACGCGCTCGTAATAAAGTCCTTACCTGGCCACAGGTGAAGTATAATTGTCAGCTGTCAGGGCTTCAGAGGTCGCTATGCTATACATTGTTCGTCTTATTCTTACCGTTATCTACTGCATTCTGGTCTGTGTTTTCGGCTGCATCTATTGCCTGTTCAGCCCGCGTAACCCGAAGCATGTCGCCACCTTCGGCCACATGTTTGGTCGTCTTGCGCCGCTGTTTGGCCTGAAGGTTGAAAAGCGTCTGCCGGAAGGGGCGGAGAATTTCGGTAACGCCATCTATATCGCAAACCATCAAAATAATTACGATATGGTGACCGCCTCTAACATCGTGCTGCCGCCGACCGTGACGGTGGGTAAGAAGAGCCTGCTGTGGATCCCCTTTTTCGGCCAGCTCTACTGGCTGACGGGTAACTTGCTGATTGACCGTAATAACCGCGCAAAAGCGCACGGTACCATTGCGGAAGTGGTGAACCACTTCAAAAAGCGCCGCATTTCTATCTGGATGTTCCCGGAAGGCACGCGCAGCCGCGGTCGCGGTCTGCTGCCGTTTAAAACCGGGGCGTTTCATGCCGCAATTGCGGCGGGCGTTCCAATTATTCCCGTGTGTGTTTCCAATACATCGAATAAGATTAATCTTAACCGCCTGAATAACGGGCTGGTGATTGTCGAGATGCTGCCGCCGGTCGATACCAGCAAATACGGTAAAGATCAGGTCCGCGAGCTGGCAGCGCACTGCCGTGAACTGATGGTTCAGCATATTGCTCAGCTCGACAAAGAAGTCGCAGAGAGAGAAGCCGCCGGGAAGATCTAATCCGGCGTTAAAGGGAAAACGAATTCCCGCGTTGTTAGTCGTTTCAGATGGAGCTTATATGTCACTCAGTCGGCGTCAGTTTATTCAGGCTTCAGGGATCGCCCTTTGTGCGGGTGCGATGCCGCTGACAGCCAGCGCCGCCGGGCAGCAACAGCCTCTGCCCATTCCGCCGTTGATTGAATCCCGTCGCGGGCAGCCGCTATTCCTGACGCTACAGCGAAGCCACTGGTCGTTTACCCAGGGAACCCGCGCGCCAGTCTGGGGCATTAACGGGCGCTACCTTGGGCCGACCATCCGCGTGTGGAATGGCGATGACGTAAAGCTCATCTACAGCAACCGCACGCCTGAAAATGTGGCGATGACCATCAGCGGGTTGCAGGTTCCCGGCCCGTTGATTGGCGGGGCCGCGCGCATGATGTCGCCTAACGCCGACTGGGCTCCCGTGCTGCCGATCCGTCAGAGCGCGGCGACGCTGTGGTATCACGCTAATACCCCTAACCGCACTGCCCAGCAGGTTTATAACGGCCTGGCCGGGATGTGGCTGATAGAAGACGAGGTCAGTAAATCTCTGCCCATTCCAAACCACTACGGCGTGGATGATTTCCCGGTCATTATCCAGGACAAGCGTCTGGATAACTTTGGCACACCGGAATACAGCGAGCCGGGCAGCGGTGGCTTTGTTGGCGACACGCTGCTGGTCAACGGCGCGCAAAGTCCGTATGTCGAAGTCTCGCGCGGCTGGGTTCGCCTGCGTCTGCTGAACGCCTCTAACTCGCGCCGCTATCTGTTGCAGATGAGCGATGGCCGCCCGCTGCATGTGATCTCTGGCGACCAGGGCTTTTTACCCGCGCCGGTGTCCGTTAAACAGCTGGCGCTTGCCCCGGGTGAACGCCGTGAAATCCTCGTGGATATGACCAACGGCGATGAAGTCTCGGTGACCTGCGGCGAAGCGGCGAGCATTGTGGATCGCATTCGTGGCTTCTTTGAGCCGTCGAGCATTCTGGTCTCCACGCTGGTGCTGACCCTGCGCCCAACCGGCCTGCTGCCGCTGGTGACCGACAGCCTGCCTATGCGCCTGCTGCCGCAGGAGATCATGAGCGGTTCGCCGGTGCGCAGCCGTGATATCAGCCTCGGCGACGACCCGGGCATCAACGGCGCGCTGTGGGACGTTAACCGTATCGACATTACTGCCCAGCAGGGCACCTGGGAGCGCTGGACCGTTCGCTCCGACATGCCGCAGTCGTTCCATATTGAAGGCGTGTCATTCCTGATCCGCAACGTGAACGGCGCGATGCCGTTCCCGGAAGACAGGGGCTGGAAAGACACCGTCTGGGTGGATGGTCAGGTTGAACTGCTTGTCTACTACGGCCAGCCTTCCTGGCCGCACTTCCCGTTCCTGTTCCACAGCCAGACGCTGGAGATGATGGACAGGGGCTCCGTAGGGCAAATGCTGGTTAACCCGGCGCCGTAAGCACAGCATTCCCGGTGCGCCGGGAATGCGTTATGCCCGCCAGAAAAAGCGCGAGCACAGGATCAACACCGGATAAATTTCCAGACGTCCTAAGATCATCGCCGCGCACATCAACAGCTTGGCCTCTTCCTTTAACGTCCCGAAGGTTGATGCCGTTTCGCCAAAGCCCAGCCCCATATTGTTGATACAGGCAGCCACCGTCGCAAATGATGTAAACAGGTCATAGCCCATCAGATTGAGCGCCCAGACGAAAAAGCCTGTGATCATCACGTAGAGAAAGAAGAAGCTCCATACTGAACGCAGGACGCGCTCATTCACCACGCTGTTGCCAACCTTGATGGTCAGCAGCGCCCGCGGATGCGCCAGCTGATTCATCTCCTGAATACTCTGCTTGAACATCATCAGAAAACGCAGGGCCTTAATCCCACCGCAGGTCGAACCCACGCAGCCACCAAAGAAGCTGGCGCTCAGCAGCAGGAATATGGTGTGGGCAGGCCAGTGGGCGTAATCGGCCGTTGAAAGGCCGTTATCGGTCATCATTGAGCTTGCCAGGAAGAAGGCGTGCACCAGGCTGTCGAGAGGGTTATACATTCCCGCGTGCCAGACCTGCCAGGCGGTAATGGCGATAAGCACCGCGGCAGCGGCCAGAAAGAATCTCACCTCCGGGCTGCGGCGAATCGGCTTCAGCGTGCGTCTGACAAGGGCGACATACCAGAGGGTAAAGTTAAACGCCGAAAGCAGCGAAAAGGTGCCGGCGACAAGCTCAATCGCGTGGCTGTCATAAAAACCGATGCTCTCGCTGCGGGTTGAAAAGCCGCCCAGGGATACGGTGGAGAGCCCGTGACAAACGGCATCAAAAAAGGGCATCCCCGCCAGCCAGTACGCCAGCGTGCAGGTTATCCCCAGCGCCAGATAGGTGACCCACAGGGTGCGTGCGGTATCGGCGAGTCGGGGCGTCAGACGCTCCTCTTTAAACGGGCCGGGCATTTCTGACTGGTACAGCTTCATGCCACCGATGCCCAGCAGCGGCAGGACCGCGACGGCCAGCACGATGACGCCCAGCCCGCCAATGAAATTGAGCTGCGCGCGATAATAGAGGTACGATTTGGGCAGGGCGCTGACGTCGCCGATCACCGTTGCGCCCGTGGTGGTGATCCCGGAAACGCCTTCAAAAAGTGCGTCAGCAAAGGAGAGTTGCAGGCCATCGTCCATCCAGAGCGGCATGGCGCTGATTAATGAGAACAGCAGCCAGAACAGGACGATAATCACGAATCCGTCGCGGGTGCGTAGCTGTATACCGGCGTGACGGGTTGCCCGCCAGGCCAGGCCGCCGAGGCTGAAAAAAGTCAAAAAGGTGGTCAAAAAAGCAAAATAGGTTCGCTCTTTATTCAGCAGAGCGATAACCATCGGCGGCAGCATAGACAGGCTGTACAGAAGAACCAGAAACCCGCAGAGATGAAGCACAACCCGCAGCTGGGAGACATGTAACGAATCGTTGAACTTCACAACAGAACTCCGCGCAAGAACCTGTTCCGGGGGAAAATCACCGGAAGTTAGAGTGAATATTATGAGCCAAAATAATCAGGGCGCTGTATTTTAACGACTTCTGTGAATATCTGTCTGCCTCTTGCATCCTTTTCTTCAAATCTGGCGGATGAACAGCGTATAATCCGGCTCCTTTTGTCTATTTTTTCTTCGGAAGCATTATGAGCGCAATTTCCCTGATCCAGCCGGATCGTGACCTTTTCTCGTGGCCCCAGTACTGGGCGGCCTGCTTTGGACCGGCGCCGTTCCTGCCGATGTCCCGGGAAGAGATGGACCAACTGGGCTGGGATAGCTGCGATATCATTCTGGTCACGGGCGATGCCTACGTTGACCACCCGAGCTTCGGTATGGCCATCTGCGGCCGCATGCTTGAAGCGCAGGGCTTCCGCGTGGGGATCATCTCCCAGCCAGACTGGAACAGCAAAGACGACTTTATGCGTCTGGGTAAACCGAACCTGTTCTTCGGCGTGACCGCCGGCAACATGGACTCGATGATCAACCGTTATACCGCCGACCGTAAGCTGCGCCATGACGATGCGTACACACCGGATAACGTGGCGGGCAAACGCCCTGACCGCGCCACGCTGGTCTACACCCAGCGCTGTAAAGAAGCCTGGAAAGATGTGCCGGTGATCCTGGGCGGCATCGAGGCGAGCCTGCGTCGTACCGCGCACTATGATTACTGGTCTGATACCGTGCGCCGCTCGGTGCTGGTGGACTCCAAAGCCGACATGCTGATTTACGGTAACGGCGAGCGTCCACTGGTAGAAGTGGCGCACCGTCTGTCGCAGGGCGAGCCGGTAAGCAGCATCCGCGACGTGCGCAACACCGCCATCATGGTGAAAGAAGCGCTGCCGGGCTGGCGCGGGGTGGATTCCCGCATCATCGATATGCCGGGCAAAATCGATCCTATCCCGCACCCGTATGGCGAAGATCTGCCGTGCGCCGATAACAAACCGGTTGAGCCAAAGAAAGCGGAAGCGAAGGCTATCGTCGTGCAGCCGCCGCGCCCGAAACCGTGGGAAAAGACCTATGTGCTGCTGCCGTCCTACGAGAAGGTGAAAGCCGATAAGGTGCTCTACGCCCACGCGTCCCGTATTCTGCACCATGAAACCAACCCCGGCTGTGCGCGTGCGTTGATGCAGAAGCACGGCGAGCGTTTTATCTGGATCAACCCACCGGCGATCCCGCTCTCCACCGAAGAGATGGACAGCGTCTTTGCGCTGCCGTACAAACGCGTGCCGCACCCGGCGTACGGCAACGCCCGTATCCCGGCGTATGAGATGATCCGCTTCTCGATCAACATCATGCGCGGCTGCTTCGGCGGCTGTTCCTTCTGCTCCATTACCGAGCACGAGGGGCGCATTATTCAGAGCCGTTCTGAAGATTCGATCATCAACGAGATCGAAGCCATTCGCGATACCGTGCCTGGCTTTACCGGGGTGATCTCCGACCTCGGCGGCCCAACGGCCAATATGTACATGCTGCGCTGTAAATCGCCGCGCGCGGAGCAAACCTGCCGCCGTCTCTCCTGTGTCTATCCAAGCATTTGCGAACATATGGACACCAACCACGAGCCGACGATCAACCTCTATCGCCGCGCGCGTGATTTGAAGGGCATCAAGAAAATCCTGATTGCCTCCGGGGTACGTTACGACATCGCTGTGGAAGATCCGCGCTACATCAAAGAGCTGGCGACGCACCACGTCGGTGGCTATCTGAAGATTGCGCCGGAGCACACCGAAGAAGGCCCGCTGTCGAAAATGATGAAGCCGGGGATGGGCAGCTACGATCGCTTTAAACAGCTGTTCGATACCTACTCAAAGCAGGCAGGGAAAGAGCAGTACCTGATCCCGTACTTCATCTCCGCCCACCCGGGTACGCGCGATGAAGACATGGTGAACCTGGCGCTGTGGCTGAAACAACGTCGCTTCCGTCTGGATCAGGTGCAGAACTTCTATCCGTCACCGCTCGCCAACTCCACAACCATGTACTACACCGGCAAAAACCCGCTGAGTAAAATTGGTTACAAGAGTGAAGACGTGGTGGTGCCGAAAGGGGATAAACAGCGTCGTCTGCACAAAGCGCTGCTGCGCTACCACGATCCGGCTAACTGGCCGCTGATCCGCCAGGCGCTGGAAGAGATGGGGAAAAAGCATCTGATTGGCTCGCGTCGCGACTGTCTGGTGCCGGCACCAACGCTGGATGAGATGCGCGAAGCGCGTCGCCAGAACCGCCATACGCGCCCGGCACTGACCAAGCATACGCCGATTGTGCATCAGCGTTCGAACGGTGGGACTACGGGGACGAAAAAAGCGGGAAAACGTAAGATCGGATAACGATGGTGCCCTCACCCCTCACCCTAACCCTCTCCCCGAAGGGGAGAGGGAACTTGAACACCCTCTCCCCTTCGGGGAGAGGGCAGGGTGAGGGGATTAACCGCCAAACTGATCCGGATCGGGCCCTAAACGCTTGCCCTGATCCAGTTTCGCAATCTCGCCCAGCTCATCTTTATCCAGGCGGAAATCCCAGACGTCGAAGTTCTCGGCGATGCGCGATGGCGTGACCGATTTCGGGATCACCACCAGGCCGTTGTCCAGGTGCCAGCGAATGACAATCTGCGCCGGGGTTTTGCCATATTTATCCGCCAGATCGCGGATAATTTTCTGGTCGAACACCCCTTCACCGCCCTGAGCCAGTGGGCTCCAGGATTCGGTCTGGATTTTGTGCGTGGCGTTCCAGGCGTGAAGCTGGCGCTGCTGCATCAGCGGGTGCAGTTCAATCTGATTAATCACCGGCACAACGCCCGTTTCGTCAATCAGACGCTGCAGGTGATGAACCTGGAAGTTACAGACGCCGATGCTTTTCACCAGCCCCTCTTTTTGCAGTTCAATCATCCCTTTCCAGGCATCAACATAATGGTCGATAGCCGGAACCGGCCAGTGCATCAGATACAGATCGACGAAATCGAGCTGGAGTTTCTCCAGGCTCTCCTGCAGCGCTTCGCGTGGGCGCTTTTGGTCGTCGTTCCACAGTTTGGTGGTGATAAAAAGGTCGTCGCGGGACATACCGGCGCTGGCCAGTGCTTTCCCCACGCCGTCCTCGTTTTTGTAGGCGGCGGCGGTATCAATGGACCGATAGCCGACTTCCAGTGCTTTATGAATGGCGGAGACGACCTCGTCGTTACCGGCTTTCCATACACCTAGCCCCAACTGGGGCATCACGTTGCCGTCCTGCAGCTTGATTACGGTTTGGTTTGCCATTTTTCCTCCTTCAGGTGCGCATCGCCGGAGGGGGACCCCGGCGATGGGGTGTGCATTAAGTCTGGACGAAATGTCAAAAAACGAAAGGCAGGATGCCAAAAACGCTTAGCGCGCCGCCTCGTAGATACGACGGCTAACGTCCAGCGTAATGTCGCCGTGTTCGCCCAGTTGAGTCATGCCGTGTTCTTCAAGTTTAGCCAGCAGGGCAGGGATAGAACTGCCATCCAGACCATAGCCGGACAGACGCGTCGGCACGCCTAGGCCTTCAAAGAAGTTGCGGGTCGCTTCGATTGCCGCATCGATACGCGCGTCGTCAGAACCTTCGGTGATGTTCCAGACGCGTTCCGCGTACTGCAGCAGTTTGGCGCGTTTGGTATCACGTTTTTCGTTCCACAGGGCCGGCAGAACCACCGCCAGCGTCTGGGCGTGATCCAGACCGTGCATTGCCGTCAGTTCATGGCCCAGCATGTGGGTTGCCCAGTCCTGCGGCACGCCTGCGCCAATCAGGCCGTTCAGGGCCTGCGTTGCAGCCCACATCACGTTGGCACGCACGTCGTAGTTTTCTGGCTCTTTCAGCGCCTTCGGACCCTCTTCGACCAGCGTCAGCAGAATGCCTTCCGCAAAACGATCCTGAATTTTGGCATCCACCGGATAAGTCACGTACTGCTCAACGGTGTGAACAAAGGCGTCGACCACGCCGTTCGCGACCTGACGCGCGGGCAGGGTGTAGGTGTACACCGGATCGAGGATCGCGAATACGGGCTGAACGTGCTCGTTCATAAAGGCCTGTTTGTCTCCGGTGGTTTTACGGGAGATCACCGCGCCTTTGTTGGATTCAGAACCGGTGGCTGGCAGGGTCAGCACGGAGCCCATCGGGATCGCGCTTTTAATGTCGCTGCCGCGGGTTTCCAGGATATGCCATGGGTCGATACCGTCGGCGTAGTGTGCTGCCGCGGCGATGAACTTCGTGCCGTCCAGCACGGAACCCCCGCCGACAGCCAGCAGGAAGGTGATGTTTTCTTCGCGGGCGATTTTCACCGCGTTCATCAGCGTTTCATAAGAAGGGTTTGGCTCGATACCGCCAAACTCGCGCACGTCCAGACCTTCCAGTGCGCTGTAAACCTGATCCAGCACGCCGGTTTTTTTCACGCTGCCGCCACCGTAGGTGATCAGCACGCGGGCGTCAGCGGGGATCTGTGCACGCAGATCGGCGATAGCGCCTTTACCAAACAGGATGCGGGTTGGGGTATGGAGATTAAAATTATTCATGGCTCGTTCCCTATCGTGGGTGAAAAATCGTGGCGGCGCGGATGGCTACCTGATGCTGCACATTGTGGCTGCCCGGGGATATCCTCTCAATGCACATTCCTGCCGATGTCTTGCCCATTTCTACAGAGCACTGGAGAAACGTCAGGAAAATGCGCAGACTGTGAGGGTCGCAAACCGTACCCGGAGTAACGCTAAATGAACCGTGAAGCCATCTGTCTTCAGCTCACTTCGCAGATTAAAAGACTGATTGATAAGCAAAATAACCCAGGTGAACTGCTGCCGGATATTCGCCTGCTCTACGGGACGCAGCCGGGAACGCGGACGCCGGTGATGTATCAGCCGGGCATCGTTTTTCTCTTTTCCGGCCATAAAATTGGTTATATCAATGAACGCGTGTTCCGTTATGACACCAATGAATATCTGCTGCTGACAGTACCTTTACCCTTCGAATGTGAAACCTTCGCGACAGAGGAGGTACCGCTGGCGGGGATCCGCGTAAATGTCGATATTCTTCAGCTTCAGGAGTTGCTGATGGACATTGGCGAAGACGAGCTTTTCCAGCCGTCGATGGCGGCGAGCGGCATTAACTCTGCCACGCTGTCAGAGGAGATCCTCTGTGCCATTGAGCGTCTGCTGGACGTGATGGAGAGGCCGCTGGATGCGCGTATTCTGGGTAAGCAAATCATCCGCGAAATTCTCTATCATGTGCTGCTGGGGCCGGGGGGCGGGGCACTACTGGCGCTGGTCAGTCGGCAGACCCACTTCAGCCTGATAAGCCGCGTACTCAAGCGCATCGAAAGCCAGTACACGGAAAACCTCAGCGTTGACCAGCTGGCGGCGGAAGCGAACATGAGCGTCTCGGCGTTTCACCACAACTTTAAGTCGGTGACCAGCACCTCGCCGCTGCAATACCTCAAAACCTACCGGCTGCATAAGGCGCGGATGCTGATGATCCACGACGGCATGAAGGCCAGCGCGGCGGCGATGCGGGTCGGGTATGAGAGTGCGTCGCAGTTTAGTCGGGAGTTTAAGCGCTACTTCGGCGTCACGCCGGGAGAGGATGCGTCACGCATCCGAACCATGCAGGGAGTCTGACGGCAAACGTAGGCCGGGTAAGCGATAGCGCCACCCGGCTTTTATTTATGCACTGCAGTACTTCTTCTTAATCACCACCGCAATCGTTCCCACCAGTCCAGCCACCAGCAGGAACATCGGCAGCACCATCAGGAAGGTCATTACCTGGTCTTCATGGTGCTTCACAAACGGGATCATGTTCAGCGCGTAGCCGAGAGTGGTAACGACACCCACCCATAACAACGCGCTCAGCCAGTTGAAGAACTGGAAGCGGCGGTTCGACAGGCCGGAAATGCCTGCCATGGTGGGCAGCAGGGTGCGAACAAAGGCCAGAAAACGGCCGGCCAGCAAGGCCAGCAGGCCATGCCTGTCAAACATGCAGGTCGCACGCTGATGGTATTTATGCGGTAGCTGCGCCAGCCAGCCCTTCACGACGCGCGTGTTGCCGAGCCAGCGGCCCTGCAGATAGCTCAGCCAGCAGCCCAGGCTTGCCGCGGAGGTGAGGATCACCATGGTCGGCGTGAAGTCCATGACACCTTTACCGATTAACGCCCCCGCAAGCAAAAGGAGGCTATCACCGGGTAAAAATGAGGCTGGCAGTAATCCATTTTCCAGAAACAGGGTCGCGAACATCACGAAATAGACGATACCTACAACGTGAGGATCGGTCAGTGCGGCGAAGTCGTGTTGCCAGAGCGCCGCGATAATATCTTGAATAACAGCCATGGACTTTCCTGTGGAACAACAGATATAGCACTATTGTACTCCCTTATTTGCCCGATGGGGTTGATCGCGGGCGCAACTAATGCAGACTTTTCTGGTGGCGGTGTCCACAAAAGCATCCATGGAGTACATGTTTGCCAGCACTCTACACGATACGCGCAAACCCTGCTGCTAAATCGGCAATTAAATCGTCCGCGTTTTCTAAACCGATATGCAGGCGAATCAGGGTGCCGCTGAAGTCCACTTCACCGCCAGGGCGCAGGGCCGCAATCTGCTCCGGCTGATTAGGCAGGATCAGGGATTCAAACCCGCCCCAGGAGTAGGCCATGCTGAAGAGGGTAAAATTATCCAGATAGCTTGCCAGCTCGTCATTATTCAGCCGTTTTTTTAGAACGAATGAGAACAAACCGCTGCTGCCCGTAAAGTCTCGTTGCCAGAATTCATGCCCTTTACTGCCCGGCAGTGCCGGATGGTTGACGCGCTCAACCTGCGGGTGCTGCGCCAGCCACTCAGCTATCTTCAGGCTGCTTTCGTGATGCTGACGCAGGCGCACCCCCAGCGTGCGGATGCCTCGGCTGGTCATGTAGGCGGTATCGGCATCGACCATCTGCCCCATCAGGTAGGCATTTTCCCGCAGTTGATCCCAGCAGCGGGCGTTAGAAACGGCCGTGCCGATCATCCCGTCTGAGTGGCCAATCAGATATTTGGTCGCCGCCTGAATGGAGATATCAATGTCGAATTCCAGCGCTTTAAACAGCATGCCCGCCGCCCAGGTGTTGTCGATCATGATAATCGCCTCTGGCGCTTTGCTGCGCACGGCTTTCACAATGGCCGGCACGTCGTGTACTTCCATGGTGATCGAACCCGGAGATTCCAGGAACACAATGCGCGTGTTGGGCTGAATAAGCTCTGCGATGCCTTCGCCAATCAGCGGATCGAACCAGCCCGTGGTTACGCCGAGTCGGGAGAGGATTTTGGTACAGAAATCCTGGCTCGGTTCATAGGCGGTGTTGGTCATCAGAATATGGTCGCCCTGTTCCACGAACGCCAGAATGGTGTTGGCGACTGCCGCCGCACCGCACGGAAACAGCGCGCAGCCTGCGCCGCCTTCCAGCTCGCACATGGCTTCCTGCAGTGAGAAGTGGGTTAGCGTGCCACGACGTCCGTAAAACAGTCCGCCTTTGGCGCGGTTACGCGTGGCGATTTTTTTGTCCTCTACGGTATCAAACACCAGCGAGGAGGCCCGTTGGATCACGCTGTTCACCGAACCCTGAGTATATTTCTTGCTGCGCCCGGCCTGTACCAGCGTGGTATCAAGATGCTTCTTGGTCATGTTCGCTAACCCTGTTTTTATACGTCTGGACGTCCAGACTACCACGAATGTGAAAATCTGCACCCGGATGCTTATCGAATAAGCAGAAAATATTAGCAAAAAACCGCATAAGAAATTTTTACTGCGTAAGCGCAAGGAATATGAGCGAAAATTGCGGCACTATGTAAATAGTAATGAGAACGACTATCAATTCGACGATGTTTTGATATTATTACGTTCAGATTTTGTGATTTGCGTCCTGGAGATACAGAGTGGGTAATAATTTGATGCAGACGGATCTCTCCGTTTGGGGCATGTATCATCATGCTGACATCGTGGTTAAGATTGTGATGATCGGCCTGATTCTGGCGTCCGTGATCACGTGGGCTATCTTCTTTGGCAAGAGCGCCGAGCTGATTTCTCAGAAGCGCCGCCTCAAGCGTGAGCAACAGCAGCTGGCTGAAGCCCGCTCTCTGGATCAGGCGTCTGATATGACCTCATCCTTCCACGCGAAAAGCCTGACCACCCTGTTAGTTAACGAAGCGCAAAACGAGCTGGAACTCTCCGCAGGCAGTGAAGATAACGAAGGTATTAAAGAACGTACCGGCTTCCGTCTGGAGCGTCGCGTCGCCGCCGTGGGTCGCCATATGGGCCGGGGCAATGGATATCTGGCGACCATCGGGGCCATCTCGCCGTTCGTGGGGCTGTTCGGTACGGTCTGGGGCATCATGAACAGCTTTATCGGGATTGCGCAAACCCAAACGACGAACCTGGCGGTAGTTGCACCGGGTATCGCCGAAGCGCTGCTGGCGACCGCTATCGGTCTGGTTGCGGCGATCCCTGCGGTGGTTATCTATAACGTCTTCGCGCGCATGATTGGCAGCTATAAAGCCACCCTCGGTGACGTCGCCGCGCAGGTTCTGCTGCTGCAAAGCCGCGATCTTGATCTGAATGCCAGTGCCGCTAAACCGGTGCACGCGGCGTCCAAACTGCGCGTAGGTTAATGAATTATGGCAATGCGTCTTAATGAAAATCTGGACGATAACGGCGAAATGCATGAAATCAACGTGACGCCGTTTATCGACGTTATGCTGGTTCTGCTGATTATCTTCATGGTTGCTGCGCCGCTGGCGACGGTCGACGTGAAGGTAAACCTGCCGGCCTCGTCCAGCCAGCCGCAGCCGCGCCCGGAAAAGCCCATCTATCTGTCGGTGAAAGCAGATAAATCGATGTTCCTCGGCAACGACCCGGTGACGGCTGACTCTGTCATCCCGGCGCTGGATCAGCTCACTGGCGGTAAGAAAGACACGACGGTCTTCTTCCGTGCGGATAAAACCGTTGATTACGAGACCATGATGAAGGTCATGGATACGCTGCATCAGGCGGGTTATCTGAAGATTGGGCTGGTCGGCGAAGAGAAAGCGGCCGCGAAATAACGAAGAAGCTGGCGAAAGCCGGCTTTTTTTATGCCTGTCGGGTTATTCGTGTTTGTTATCCGTCGACGCGGGAGAGAGGGCTGCCAGCGCGTCCTCGTCAAGCGCGACGCTGGTGACGTTTGAGGTACGATACTCGCCGTCGGACAGTTTGCGCGTCAGGCGCAGGGTCGCGGTTTCTCTGGCCAGCAGATACTGATAATTGGCCTCCAGACGCCCCAGAAGCTTCTCTTTCAGCTCGGGCCGTTGTTCGATGATGGCATTCATCACGGCGCCGTAAATCTCTTCCTTGACCTGTAAGGGATAAATCTCGCGGCGGTTCTGCCATTTCAGGCGCACCAGCGTCGCCGGAATGGAAACCAGATCCTGGGTAATACGCGTCATCTCGGCGTTTTTGGTGTTACGCAAAGCCTCGAGATTTTGCTTTAAGATAAATTCGTCACTTTTTTTCTCATCTAAAGTCAAATAAACATCGTTATCTTTAACGTCTTTCACATTAATCTTCCCCCAGGTTATAAAAAATAGGGTTGTTTTTTTCTCGCGTAATTAGATTAAGCCAAATTTCATTGCCCGCTTCATTTATTTCTTTGGTCTTTTCGGCCATTATTTGACTTAGTTTCTGGGCATCTATTTCGCCTTCTGCCTGCAGGTCATTCAACAGGTGGACCAAGGCTTCAATTTTGATGGCGCGAAATAAGCGATCCTTTATATGACGATCGTGCTCTTCCAGCAACATATTACGGGATTTGCCGCTACGGGAAACACCAATTAATATGTCTGGTTCAAAATCAGCGAGCTTTCTTTTTCCCTGAGTGAAATTAGCCTCTTTTTCTGCTTCCGTCGGTTGCTGTTCCACAGGCGTGATGTGGTACTTAGCCGGGACGAGATAGTCGGGCAACATTTTTTAATTTCCTTTAATTTCAACAAGGTGGGGAAGATAAAGGCGTGAGATTCGTTGACAATATCATGAGGCAATTTTAAAATCAAAAAAAATGGAGCCAACCCATGAACAGCATCTTTTTTACGGTCATTACATTACTATTACTGACCGCTGGTGTTCTTTTATTGATGCAGGAGTTCAATAAAACGAAAGAGTCGAAAGACACCAGTGAAACCCCACAGCCTGAACTGATGACTAAAGAGGAAGGTGAAGACCATTTCTCTGTTTTGATGAACTCGGTGACGCCGGTTTGGTACTGGCGGGTGAACCATGAATATATCGACTTTTTGCACGCGACAATAAAGCGGATGAAAATGTCGGAAATTAATGACACGCCGGGCCTGTTTGAAGCGCAGCGTCGCTGCAGTGACCTGAATTCAGCGGTCTATAAATATTACGACAATATCAAAAAGCGCTGTCTGAATGGTGAGAAGGTCTCGTATTCCGATTTAGACGTATTAAACCTGCGTCAGTGCTTTCGCGAGTTCAGCCTGGAAGCCTATCCGGAACTGGTGGTGCTGGTCTGGCCGGAGTATGCGCGCCCTGAGGTGGATCCTGACAACGTGTAATGGTTAGTTGTTGCAAACAGTCAGCGCCGTTGCGATATACTGAGTGCTGGTTTCGTTTGCAGACAGGACTTTATGGAACGCTTCTTTGAAAACGCTATGTACGCCTCGCGCTGGATACTGGCACCCGTCTATTTTGGCCTTTCGCTGGCGCTGATTGCGCTCACGATTAAGTTCTTCCAGGAAATCTTGCATGTTCTGCCGAACATCTTTTCCATTGCCGAAGCAGATTTGATTCTGGTGCTGCTGTCACTGGTGGATATGACGCTGGTGGGGGGCTTACTGGTGATGGTGATGTTCTCTGGCTATGAGAATTTTGTCTCCCAGCTTGATATCGACGCGCGTAAAGAAAAGCTGAGCTGGCTGGGCAAAATGGATGCCACGTCGCTGAAGAATAAAGTGGCCGCCTCGATTGTGGCGATCTCCTCCATCCACCTGTTACGCGTGTTCATGGACGCAAAGAATGTCCCGGACAACAAACTGATGTGGTATGTCATTATCCATCTCACGTTTGTGCTTTCGGCGTTTGTGATGGGGTATCTGGATAAGATCAGCAAGAAGTAATTTCCTTCTTAACCACCCTCTCCCTGTGGGCTGAGGGATCCCCATAAATAATGCCTGCACAGACGGCTCCCTCTCCCTTTGGGAGAGGGCGGGGGTGAGGGGGAACATACGGCTGTGGAGGTCATTCCGTTCACTTTATGTTCCTTGCTACTCTGTTACGACATAACCTGTGAACGTGCCAGGGTGGCTCAATCGCCGCCGCCCTGGCGACCCGGCCTGCAGGAAACGCCTCAGCGATTTACAGCCGGACCAGGGCGTCGCTGTAAGTCTTTTATTTTCCTGAAGCAACATTCATCGCTTATGGTTAAAAAAATTACTGGGGAACCCTCCGCCCTGTGGGAGAGGGCAACAGAACGCACTATTTATCCGACGACGCCTGCCACAGATTCAACTCTCCATCCGCAACATGCTTATCAATACGTATCAGCTCCTCTTCGCTAAAGCGCAGGTTTTTCAGCGCCTGAACATTCTCTTCCAGCTGTTCCGGGCGGCTCGCACCAATCAGCACGGACGTTACGCGCTCATCTTTCAGCAGCCAGCTTAGCGCCATCTGCGCCATTGTCTGACCACGTGCCTGTGCCATCTCATTGAGCAAGCGCAGACTGTTCAGATTGGCTTCGGTCAGCATCTTCTGCGTCAGCCCGCGCACTTTATTCCCCTCGCGCTGCATCCGCGAACCTTCAGGAATACCGTTGAGGTATTTTCCGGTCAGCAACCCCTGCGCCAGTGGGGTAAACGCAATACAGCCAGTACCGTTTTGCTTTAGCGTCTCCAGCAGGCCGGTTTTATCCACCCAGCGGTTAAGCAGGTTGTACGACGGCTGATGGATGAGCAGTGAAATTTTCCATTCGCGAAGCAGGTCAGCCATTTTCTGCGTGCGCGCCGTTGAATAGGACGAAATTCCGACATACAGCGCTTTACCGCTCTGCACCGCATGGGCCAGCGCGGCAGCGGTCTCTTCCATCGGCGTGTTCTCATCCACGCGATGGGAATAGAAAATATCCACATATTCCAGACCCATACGCTTCAGGCTCTGGTCGAGGCTGGCGAGAAGATATTTGCGCGAGCTGCCCGAGCCATACGGTCCCGGCCACATGTCGTAACCCGCTTTGGTGGAGATAATCAGCTCGTCGCGACAGGCGGCAAAATCCTCCCGCAGCAGGCGACCAAAGTTCTCTTCCGCGCTCCCCGCAGGCGGGCCGTAGTTATTGGCAAGATCGAAATGGGTGATACCGAGGTCGAAGGCTTTACGCAGCAGCGCACGCTGGGTGTCGAGCGGCTGAACGTGGCCGAAGCTATGCCAAAGGCCGAGCGACAGCGCAGGCAGGCGCAGCCCGCTTTTGCCACAGTAGCGGTACTGCATATTTTCATAACGGCCGGGGTTAGGGTGCCAGGACATGATGTCTCCTTTCTTATCGATGAATTTTCGAAACAGCGTTTTCATTCTTTGATTATCAAACCATAAATCTGCTCGTGAAGCGATGTCGCGGCGGGAAAGGCCTCTAAGCGTTAATCGGTGCTGTGGTACCTGTGAAGCCACGCTAACGAAAAATAGTTACAAAAGGTTATAATTTCCGCGGTTCCTGCCGATAACGAGAGTAGTACTCGCCTCTGGGCGAACTCACCCTCACGGCAA
This sequence comes from Enterobacter sp. SECR19-1250, assembly GCF_013391025.1. Classification (NCBI taxonomy): domain Bacteria; kingdom Pseudomonadati; phylum Pseudomonadota; class Gammaproteobacteria; order Enterobacterales; family Enterobacteriaceae; genus Enterobacter; species Enterobacter sp. SECR19-1250. The sequence continues at coordinate 47,296 of NZ_JACASJ010000017.1, forward strand.
GGAACACTTATGAACATGCTCCGTAATTTCACGATCCGTTTCGTCATGCTGACGATCCTGGGGATCTTTTGTTTAATGTGGGCAGGCGTTGGACTCTACAGCACCTGGTCCCTCTCTCGCGTTTCGGATGGCAATGAAGTCGATCGCCAGCTGGTGAAACAGATGACCATACTCAGCCAGGGCAACGATCAGTATTTCCGCTTTGTCACCCGACTGAGCCGCGCGATGGAAGTCAAAGCCGCTGGCGGTACGCCGGATCTGGCCTCCGCCCAGCAGGCGCTGGATAACATGGGCAAAAAACTGGCCGAGATGAAAGCAATCTCTCCGGGTCCGATGGATGAACAAGTCTCCTCCCGGGTGATCGGCACCTGGCAGGCGCTGCTCGAGCAGGGCGTTACGCCACAAATGCAGCAGGCGAAGCTGGGCGCGCTGGATGGTTATCGCCAGCAGGCTAATAACGTCACGCCACAGCTGAGCCGTGCGTTTGGTGCGGCCGCTGAGGAGTTCAATAACGCCGCTGCGAAGGCCCTCGACAGTACCCGCGTAGTGGTGGATGGCCTGACCAGCATGACCCGCACGGTGATTATTGCCGCCACCGTGATTGGTCTGCTGATCCTGCTCTTTAGCGACCGTTACCTGGTGGCGATGCTGGTGAAACCGCTGGACCGAATTCGTCAGCAGTTCCGCCAGATTGCGCAGGGCGATCTCAGCCAGCCCATTGAACCGTTTGGTCGTAACTGTGTGGGACAGCTGGTGCCGTTGCTGAGTGCCATGCAGGACAGCCTACGCGAGGCGGTCAGCACGATCCGCGCGGGCAGTGAAAATATCTGGCGCGGGGCGACCGAGATCTCCAGCGGTAACAACGATCTCTCCTCCCGTACCGAAGAGCAGGCTGCCGCGCTGGAAGAGACAGCAGCCAGCATGGAGCAACTCACTGCCACCGTGAAGCTGAACGCCGAAAGCGCACGTCAGGCAAGCCAGCTGGCGGATGTGGCATCGACCACGGCCAGCCGCGGTGGCTCGCTGGTGGAGGAGGTGGTGACCACCATGAGCGGTATTTCCGACAGCTCGAAGAAAATTGCTGAAATCACCACCGTGATTAACAGTATCGCCTTCCAGACCAATATCCTGGCGCTCAACGCAGCAGTGGAAGCGGCGCGAGCGGGTGAGCAAGGCCGTGGCTTTGCCGTGGTGGCAGGTGAGGTGCGTAATCTGGCCAGCCGCAGCGCCAACGCGGCGAAAGAGATTGAAGGGCTGATTGCCGATTCCGTCGCTCGCGTCGAGCAGGGGGCTCAACTGGTGAACGACACGGGGACCACCATGGAAGCGATTCTGCGCGATGTAACGGAAGTGACCACCATCATGAAGCAGATTGCGTCAGCCTCTGAGGAGCAAAGCAAAGGCATTTCCCAGGTCGGGGTTGCCATTACGCAGATGGACGGTGTAACCCAGCAAAACGCCTCGCTGGTGGAGCAGGTCTCCGCCGCGGCAGCGGCACTTGAGCGGCAGACCGAAGAGCTTCAGCGTTCGGTGCAGAAGTTCCGTCTCACGGCATAATGTTGCGGTTGGTTGCCTGACCAGAGAAAACAAGAAACCCAGCGTAAGCGCTGGGTTCAGGCTGCTGATATCGTGCGAGATGTGCCCCTCGCCCGGCGGCGCTACGCTTGCACGGGCCTACAACGAACAGTGCCAATTTATTGATATTGTTGTCGATTGTAGGCCGGGTCAGCGTAGCGCCACCCGGCAAAACAGGCGGTTCATTTTTTGATAGCGGGGTTTGTCATTAAACTCAACCTACCGGTTCGAAAGTCAGAACCACGGCGTTTTATCCAGCACGTCGAACAGGCGCTTGGCTTCCATCGTGAAGCGGTCAATCGCGTACTCGATCTTCACCGGCGCATAGTTGTAGAAATGGCCGAAACCGCCACCGAGGAACGGAGCCGCGCCCTGCAGCCAGAACAGCCAGTTCAGGGTTTCCGTGCGGCCAGCCGGATCTTTTGGCAGGAAATGCCCGAACTTCTCTGCCAGATAGAGCAGGATGTTTCCGGATTCAAATACGCGCGTTGGCGGGGTGGTGGAGTGGTCACGAAGCGCCGGTATTTTCGAGTTCGGGTTCACCTCAACAAAGCCACTGGAGAACTGATCGCCTTCACCGATGCGGATCAGCCACGCGTCGTACTCCGCGCCCGTTACGCCCAGCGCCAGCAGCTCTTCGAGCATAATTGTCACTTTCTGGCCGTTCGGCGTGCCCAGGGAGTAAAGCTGCAGCGGGTGCGAACCGACGGGCAGATCTTTCTCATGCGTGGCACCAGAAACAGGACGGTTGATGTTGGCGAACGCCCCGCCGCCGTTCTTTTTCCATTCCCACACTTTGGGTGGCTGATAGGTATTTTCGTCTGACATGTTGGCCTGCCTTTTTTGTGATGTGTTGAGGCAGTGTAGCAGGAGATGAATAGACCGTTTAACGAACTGAGCGCAAAGGTCAGGGGAGGTGTATGATAACCCTACCTCTGTCAGGTTAATTACAACGTGCAGACGACGACAACCCTTCCAAAAAATTGCCGCCTGCCTGTTTTAGGTTGGATACATGCGTAAAGGAAAGTTAAGCAGTGATGCGCCATTCGGGACGTTGTTAGGCTATGCGCCCGGTGGCGTGGCGATTTACTCTTCAAATTACGGCAGTCTGGACCCGCGTAAGTACCCGCAAGACGCGGATTTCCGCAGCTATATCGGCAACGAATACATGGGCCACAAGTGGCAGTGTGTGGAGTTCGCCCGCCGTTTCCTGTTCCTCAACTATGGCTTTGTGTTTACCGACGTCGGGATGGCGTGGGAGATCTTCTCCCTGCGTTTTTTGCGCCAGGTGGTGAACGATAATATTCTGCCGTTACAGGCTTTTGCCAACGGCTCGAAACGCGCGCCGCAGGCCGGGGCGCTGCTCATCTGGCAAAAGGGCGGCGAGTTTCATGAAACCGGCCACGTCGCGGTAATCACCCAGCTTTTAGATGGCAAGGTCCGCATTGCCGAGCAGAATGTTATTCACTCCCCGCTTCCGCTCGGACAGCAGTGGACCCGCGAACTGCGCATGACCGTTGAGAACGGCTGTTACACGCTTCATGACACCTTCAGCGATACCGAAATCCTTGGCTGGATGATCCAGACGGACGACACGGAGCACAGTATTCCCCAGCCCGAACCTGACGGCGAACTGCTGAAAATCAGCGGTGCGCGGTTGAAGAATAAACGTCAATACGACGGAAAATGGCTCAACGAAAATGACGCCCTGCAGCAGGCCTACATCCGCGCCAACGGCCACGTTATTAATAACGATCCCTGCCACTATTTCACGATTACTGAAAGCGCCGAGCAGGAGCTGATTAAAGCGACCAATGAACTGCATCTGATGTACCTGCACGCCACCGACAAAGTGCTGAAAGATGACAATTTACTGGCGCTTTTCGACATCCCCAAAATCCTCTGGCCGCGCCTGCGTCTCTCCTGGCAGTGGCGTCGCCACCATATGATCACCGGTCGTATGGATTTCTGTATGGATGAGCGCGGCATTAAGGTTTACGAGTACAACGCTGATTCTGCCTCCTGCCACACCGAGGGCGGGTTAATTCTGGAAGAGTGGGTCAAAAACGGTTATCGCGGCAATGGGCACAACCCGGCAGAAGGTCTGCTGGAAGAGCTGACCGGCGCATGGAAACACAGCCATGCGCGTCCGTTCGTGCACATCATGCAGGACAACGATGTCGAAGAAGACTACCACGCGCTCTTTATTCAGCGCTCGCTGCTGCAGGCCGGGTTTGACACCAAAATTCTGCACGGTCTGGGCGCGCTGAGCTGGGATGCTGCCGGGCAGTTAATCGACGATGAAGGTCGCCACGTCAACTGCGTGTGGAAAACCTGGGCGTGGGAGACGGCAATCGAGCAGATCCGGGAGGTCAGCGAAACCGAATACGCTGCCGTGCCGATCCGCACCGGCCACCCGGCAGGCGAGGTGCGGCTGATTGACGTCCTGCTGCGCCCGGAAGTGCTGGTGTTTGAACCGCTGTGGACGGTGATCCCAGGCAATAAGGCGATCCTGCCGGTGCTGTGGCAGCTATTCCCGAACCACCGCTACCTGCTCGATACCGATTTTGAGGTTAACGCGCTGCTGAAGCAGACCGGTTATGCCGTCAAACCCATTGCCGGCCGTTGCGGCAGCAATATCGATCTGATCAGCGCCCAGGATGAACTGCTGGATAAATCCAGCGGCAAGTTTGTCGATCGCAAGAATATCTACCAGCAACTGTGGTGTTTGCCGAAGGTGGACGGCAAATATATTCAGGTCTGTACCTTTACCGTGGGCGGGAATTACGGCGGAACCTGTCTGCGTGGGGATGAAACGCTGGTGGTGAAAAAAGAGAGCGATATTGAACCGCTGATTGTGGTGAAGGATAAGTAACCGTGCAGAATCAGCATCCGCAGGGATAACCTGCGGATGCCTGAGGTTTATTCCTCGTCCTGCTGACTGATTTTCAAATCAATAATGCGACCGATCTGGTCATGATAGACCGTCAGCAAATTGTACTGGCTCATCTCTGAGATGATTTGCGGCGTCACGTTAAAGCTGCGGGCCAGCTCGTCGTGCTTAAGCGTTGCAGGGCGGTGATGTCGTCTTGCATGCGCGCGGCGGCGATTATATTGATACCACAGGATCAGCAGCCAGCCGTTTAGCGCGGCGATCAGTAAATAGATCAGCACCGTCTTAAAGGAGGCAATAATCACGCCCCAGCGGTAGTCGCTCTCGTTGGTTATCTGCATCCACAGGTTGGCATAGAGGAAAAAGAGAAATCCTCCCCAGGCCAGCAGGGTTAACGCTGCATCAAACAGCCGGGGCACCAGCCGATGTTCAGTCAGGATTAACGTGTTTTCGTTCATTGAATGCTCCCTTTACCTCTGTCCGGACTGATCCAGCGCGCGCGTGAGCGCTGGCGTTTAAGCATGACCTTTGGGAAGGCGACGAGGGTGGTGAACAGGCCGATCATCCAGTACACCATCGGAAACCAGATGATCCAGAAAAGCGAACTCGCCACGTTACGTTCATAGCGTCGCTCGATATACAAACTGACGAGGAACTGCAGCAGGCACATCACCCCCAGCAGGAGCCCGGTGAATTCCGGCGGGAACAGGCTCGTGACGGTCAGGTTGGCAGGAAGCGGCGTGAGGGTGCTGATGATAAATAACAGCACCGTCACCGCATACGCAAACGCCCACAGCGTTGACAGGGCGTACTCTAAAAACAGCGGCCACATGCGATGATGCTCCCAGCGCACGATCTTGCGAAGATTGACCAGAAACACCTCCGCGCCGCCCTGAGCCCAGCGCAGGCGCTGTTTCCACAGCCCTTTTAGCGTCTCCGGCATCAGGATCCAGCACAGCGCGCGCGGCTCGAAAAAAATATCCCAGTGGCGAAGCTGAAGCTTCCAGCTGATGTCGATATCTTCGGTGATCATATCCGGGCTCCAGTATCCCACGTCCGCCAGCGCCTGACGGCGAAAGGCCGCGATGACGCCAGAGACGGTAAAGACCCGGCCATAGATCCGCTGCGTGCGTTTGATGAGCCCTACGATGGAGGAGAATTCGCCCACCTGAATGCGGCCAATCAACGTGGAGCGCGTGCGAATACGCGGGTTCCCGGTCACGGCGCCCACGTGGGGGGAGTGGATCAGCGGGGCAACCAGATAAGCGGCGGTATCGCGATCGAGCAGGGCATCGCCATCAATACAGACCAGAAGGTCTCCCCGGGCCGCCGCTGCGCCCGCTTTCAGCGCCACGGCTTTCCCCTGATTCTCCGCCAGATGAATGACGCGCAGACGCGGCTGCTCCTGCGCCAGCTGTTGCAGCACCTGCGCGGTGTTATCGGAAGAACCATCGTTGATGGCGGTGACCTCGATATTCGGGTAACGCTGGGCCAGCGCGGCACCGATCGTCTCCCGGGCGTTGCGTTCCTCATTGAAACAGGGAATGAGGATCGAGATTAACGGATCGCCCTCTAACGTCGGGGCGGGCGTTTTTCTGTTCCATGACCAGTGTCGTTCAAGCTGAAACCAGAAATAGAGCCCCCCGGTGATCCAGAATACGGACATGAACAGGGGCCAGAAGAAGACAAAATCCAGAATCAGTTCGCCGGTAAAGAGGGCGGCCACGCCTAATGGCAACCCAAATACCAGGCATAAAATTGAGAAGGCGATAAGGCGATCAGTCATTGTCAGGATACCAGTACGAAGAGAATTCAGGCCTGATACGGGAAAGATCAGGTTGGTTATGGATGAAATCGTCGGGGTAGTAACCGTAATGTTTGCTGCCGTTAAGCTGGAGCACGCGCATCCACTCCGCCAGGCGACTATCGGGTACGGCGCGTTGCGGTGTCTGCGCCCAGTCACGGGCCTGCAGCTCAAAAATGGTTTTATTTAGCGCGCCGGGGCGAGTGGCAATGGTCTTAACCAGGCGCGTTAGCCAGGCGTTGCTCTCGTCTGCCGGGACGGACTCCATCAGCGGCATGGCCATCGGCACCGTCCAGTCATACTCCGCCAGGAAGTCATCAAGATTCTGCGCAAACCACGCCTCGCTCGCCGGGTCGAGGATCGGCAGGGCGAACATATTGCGCGCGGTTTTTATCTGCGGACCGCGGATATGCTTCACCGCCAGGCTCAGGGCGTGGGTAAACCCGATTAGCGTCTGGCTTTTCTGGCGCGTTGTCTGCTGCCCGGCATCATCCTGATCCGTCAGCACCGCATCGTCATGGAACAAGATCCCATTGAAGCTGGCATAGCGGGCCAGATCTTCATAGATTTCGGTCACCTGCTGTCGAACCTGCGGATCCCACGGCGAAAGCCGGGTATAGGGCTCGGTGGCGACGCGTACCTGGCCCGTTTGCCGATCCCGACGCTGCACACGCGGCAGTGCAGGGGAGAGATCGAACGAGAGAACCGGCATCCACGCGTAGACTTTTACGCCCGCGCGGGTTTGCAGTTGCCAGGCGACAAAGTTAAAGAGATCGGCACGCACGGGCAGCCGACGGTTGGGGAAGTAGAGCGCGTTAATCGTACCGTTGCCGAGGGGATCGGAAAATGCCTGCAGGAAAACATGGCTGATTTTCATGTCGTAGACCCGCTGGATCAGCGTGTTGATGTTTTTGGTCTGCTGAGCCGGATCGGGGTCATAAACGTAATCCAGATCGACATGCATCACGCGCACAGGGTCGGTCTCCTGAATCTGCGCGATGCTGCTGGCAAAGGCTTTAAGCGAGGGATTCCCGGAGATTAACAGGCGCGGGATGTTGTCGAGGTGACGCACATCTGCCAGCCCGTCCTCAAGGGTAAAGGCCAGCTGATAACCCTGCTGTCTGGCAATGGCGAGCGACGTGCCGTTGGCAGCACCGTAGGGCCACACCCAGGCACGCGGCGCTTTGCCCGTCACCTGCGCGATTTTTTCGGTGACTTTCCGCACGTCATCGCCGATGCGCTGGCTGAACTGCTGGTCAGTTTCGTAACGCCCTGTCGCGTTATCGTAAAAGCGGCTGGCAATAGCCGGTTCGCGGCTTCCCTGTGGATTGGCCGGTATACCGTAATGCGAAGCCCAGGTATGCGAGCCGATCTCAATCAGCGGGGACTGGCTTAACTCGCGCACCATGTCCCACGTCGCGAAACGGTCCCGGGGTGTCATCAAACCGCCAAAATTCACGTTTTGATGTGCTGGCGTATCCACCCAACTGCCTACCGGGGCCCACAGCGCCGGCACATTCCAGGCCTGGATCAACGGCCAGACGCGGGTATAAAAACTGCTGTAGCCGTCATCAAAACTGAGCAGAAAGGCCTTTGGCGGCAGCGTTTTTTTACCGTCGTGGGCATCCAGAATATCCTGCACGCTGATGGCGTTATACCCGTTATGCACAAGCCAGCTTATCTGCTCGTTTAAGGCGCTGGTCCGCACGGAGAGATAGCGCTGATCGGCGGCGTCATCTTCCACATCGTGATAGGCCAGCACGAGAAAGTGATTCTTCGGCCAGGGTTTACTGGCTTCCGGCTGAGGTCTCTCGTTGGGCGAAATAAACGAAATAGCCTGGGCACAGACGCTCGCGCTGAGGCATAACCAGCCGATGATGAGCAGGCCCACAGGAAAACGAATGTTCAACATATTCATCCTTAAAACCGTAAAGTCGCATCGAAAGTGACGGCGAGATTGCTTTCTCGTTTGCCGTCGTAAGGGCGCTTATCCCAGTTCAACATCACGCCGGTATCCACGACGTTGTTCCATTGAACGCGTTGCCCGTAGCCGAGCAGGGTGATGGCGCCAGCAGACTGATTTTTCTGCCAGTATCCTCCGGCTCCGGCGACCAGTTGCTGGCTCCAGAGGGTGTCGTAATAGCGGTACAGCTGATGATCGACGGACAACGCAGCCGTCGCGGACAGATCCCGCTCGGGGTTGTAATAGAGCGTATCCCGCTGGCTATTCGCGCTGGCGGAGATGCCCGGTTCAAGATCCAACGTCAGGGTCGGCGTTTGCCAGAGCCGCTCCTTGCCGGTGAGGGTGTACTCCTGTCGGCGGTTATGGTCGGAAAAATGGCTGATGGCGGCGCTGAGCTGGTACTCACGACGCTCGTTCTGATACCAGCGCACCCAGCCTTCTGCGCGGTCTGCACGGATCCCATTGCGTAACGCCCGCAACGGCGTGGTGCGTGACAGCCGTTCAAGGCTGCCGCCAGATTGCCAGCGATCGTTCAGGCTGTACTGACCGGAGAGGCGAGCGCCAGGTGTGTGGGTGCCGTGATAACGGTTGCCGGAGAGCTCCGCTTCAAGCCAGATATCCCGTGATCGCCATTCGACGCCGCCGACCAGATGGCGGCTGGTGCCTTTGCCTTCGTCAAAATTGCCCTCGGCAAAGCGGGTGCCGCCAAACAGTCGCCAGTTATCAGCGACTGGTGGGCCATAGAGCGTGGCGTCCCAGTTCAGATCGTGTGTCCCGCTGACCGGGTTGTCGGAGTGCAATCCCTTGCCTGCGTTCAGACGCAGTTCAGACATATGATGCACATTCCTGAGCCTGTCCAGGCGCTGGACGCTGCGGTCACGTGGCGCACGGGCGAGCACGTCGTCGGTCAGAAGTTCCATTTGTCGCCACTCCTGCAGATCCATCGCGACGTAAGCCTGCTGCTGCTCCAGCTCTGTATTTGACGGCTCCAGTACCTCCGCCATTTTGAGCTTTTGCTCTGCCGCCCGTGGCAGGCCACGAGCCTGAAGCAGGGCGGCATAATCAATCTGTAGCCCCTGGTTGCCGGGTGCCGTGGCAGCCAGACGGTGCGCCACGGCTTCTGCTTGCGGCAGGGCATGGGTTGCCAGCAAATACTGAAACGTGAGCGACTGGCCGATAAGCCATTGATCGTTGGGCTGGGCGGTTGGCGAGCCGTAATCGTAGCGAGCCCAGGGAACGTTGCGGGTTATCTGCGCAAGATAGTGACGGGCGGCCTGATACTGACCGGTGTCCAGATATGCATAGAAAAGCTGATGTTCTTCATCCTGCGGGTTACGCGCATAGTCAGGGTACTTTTGCAGGAGTGCCAGGGCTGCATCGGCGTTTTGCTCCTGCAGATACGCAGAGATCACCCAGCCGATTGCCCAGCCCGGCACCGGATGGTGAGCTGACGTCAGCGCGCGATATTCAGCGATCGCCTGCGGGTAATCACCATGCGCATACAGCGCGCCAAGGCGGTCGACGCGGGCGCGAATGATATCTTCTGCCGCCTGCGGGTCGTGTTGCCAGCGGGCAAGCAGGGCGTCATAGCGATTCAGTGCGGCTTGCGCGAGACGCAGGCGCTCTTTTTCCGTCCGCCCAGGCGCATCGGCAAGGCGTACCTGTTCGGCGGCGGCGTTAAGTTCAAGCTGGCGCCGTTGTGCGGGCGGCAGAGAAATCCCCTGTGACAGCCGCAGGGCAGGCGTACTGACCCGGTTATCGTTCAGGGCGTCGACGAGCGCCCTGAGCAGTACGTGATACTCGGGGGCGCTCTTCAGGGCGCGGGTGTCCGCTAATAGACGATCCCAGCTTTTCCCCTGGCGTAAGTACACATAGGCGAGCGTCTCAAGGTTTATCTGGCTGGGGTGCGCTGTTACCCGTTTTTGCGCTTCCTGCAGGGCCAGCCGATCCATGCGGGCATCGGCCAGGGTTTTGATATACCCGATACGGTAGTCGTCGTTCTCCGGTGCAAGGCTACAGGCCTGCTTCCAGAGCGCGAGCGCAGATTGCCACTGCTTTTGATTTCTCCTGGATTGCGCGGCTGCGGCCACTCCCCGGGCGGGCAGGGGCATATAAACGTGATAACGCAACCACACCTCAATAACCTCATCATCGCGTCCCGCCCAGGAGGCAACCTGCAGCCAGTCTGCCACTTGTTCTGGCGTCAGAGCATGCTGTTGTTGATAACGCTGCAGGTAATGGAGAAACGAAGTGTAATTACCATTGCGCGCCTGCTGAATCTGTTGTTCATATACGGATTCGGCAGCCTGAACCAGAATGGGAAACAGTAATAGCAGACACAATAATTTTGGAACGCGGTAAAAGAATAAAGTATTGAAGCGAAGTGATCTTTCCATATCTATTTGCCATTTGTTTATCATAAATCCATTGCGCAACACGGCCGCCTTTATACGTAGCGTTAAAGGCCATAAATGAGAGCGTAAAATGTGAATGCAGTTACGTTATGAGGTACTTACTTAAAGGTAATTATGGATCCTTATCGTTATGGACCGGTGAAAGGTAATGTACACCTGATATGTTGACGGATAAATATGTTGAAAAGCCGGGTTGTTGTTTTGAGATAATTCTGTATCCGGGTGATTTTTATGATTATTTTTAACGGAGTCTATATTTGTAATGCGTTGATATATAATGTATTTATTTTTATTGTGACGTTTTTGTTTATATTTTTAATGCGGCTTTGGTGCATAAATAAAAGTACTTTCTGGTGCATGTTTGGGAAGTTTCGTGACAAAAATTCTTAATATCTTGAGAGGTGACTTTTCTGCGATTGTTTTTTACTTATAATTAATAGCAGACATTGAGTGATAGTCTATGGGAAGTCTTACAAATCAATGTGCGTGTCGAGGGATGATCAAAGCCAGAATACATTTATCGTTCATGTAAAAGCGCTATAAAACGAAGGCGTCTTCTTTCTGAAGGGTCGTTCTTGCTTTAATCTAAAAGGGATGGTTAGTGGCAACTTCAATAGTGTTAGTGACACAGGATCGCTACCTCGTCAGAGGAATGAGGATATTTTTTCCGGATATTATCCTGCTGGACTCGATTGACAGAAAGATATTTGATAACAGTGCAGATGAATATTCTGTGCTGATTGACAGCCGTTCACCGCTCCGTCTGTATGATTATCTGATACGCCATCCGGCCAGAACGAGAAAAACAATCGGCTGCGTCATGCTCGATATGCGGCACCGGGAGGAGAATCAGCTCAGCATGAGGATGTTTATGAATACTGCGCTTCCGGTGGCTGACATGGCGTCGTTGTTTAATCTGGTGCTGAATATGAAAGGCAGGCGCCTGACGACCAAATGGCTGCTTAACTTACGGTTGAGTACCCATGAAGCGATTATGCTGCGGTTGCTTAGGGCGGGCATGTCGATGGAAGAGGTGGCGGAGGAACTGAACACCTCGATTAAAAGCCTCTACCGGACGCGAATGGCGCTCTCTGAACGACTGGGGGCGGAGAATTTTAACGAGGCGTGTTTGTTTATCTTTAAAAACAAACTGCTGGATGGAGATGGGAACGATCCCTGATTGGGTCATAGGCCAAAAAAAACCGCCACGAAGGCCGGGTCGACGTAGCGCAACCCGGCACTTCAGCGTTGATATCAATCAGAACGACCAGCGCAGATTAGCGTTAACCGAGTTGACGCGGGTATCGGCACCATATTGCCCCTGATAGCCCACATCCAGCGTCGCAGCACGCGACAGTTGTACGCTCACGCCGATATCACCCACCATCACGTCCTCATCCACGGCCTGACCCTGGGTAATGAACGCGTCGCTGCCCGCAAATGCCATACGCGAAGAGGTATTCTTATCGCCATAGGCGTGCTGCCAGCCCAACGAACCGTAGAGGTTAACGTTCTTCGGCAACCCGGTCACACCGCGCACCCCGAGGGTGGAATAGAAGGTGTTCATCGTTTCGTTACGTACGCTCAGCGCGGCGGCACCGCCGTCCTCCCTGAAACTGTCGGTATGCAGTCGAATCCAGGAGAGGTTAACAAAGGGCTCGACATTCATCTCTGGCTGGCCGAAGCGGTAGCCCGCTTCGGTGAACGCCAGCAGCGAGTTGGCGTCGTAATCAGACTTCAGCCGATCCGAGAAGCCGCTGAAATCAACATTGCGCTCGCCTTCGATCTTGTGCCAGGTGTAACCCAGTGCGCCGCGAAGGGAGAACGCATCCTGTTGACCCGCTGCATACAGGCCGAGGTGATAGTTGTCGGTATCTGTTGAGGAACGACGGCTGTCGACGTCGTAATCACCGCGGCTGTAGCCGAAGTAACCACCGACACGTACGTTATGATCCGCCAGCTTACGATCTGCCCCCAGCAGGAAACCGGTGGTGTTGCCGTCCAGCTTGCCCACGTTACCGTCGCCGCTGTTTCGGCTCCAGGAGCTGAAGGTCTGGCCCCAGACGCCATTGTTTTGCGGCTCCGGCTGCTGCACCAGCGACATCGCTAACGGTGGTATCGGCAGGCTGTCGTTATCAAACGCGCGCTGCATACGCTGGTTTAACACGTTAAACACCTGCGTGCTGCCGGCTATCAGGTTGGATTGCATTGACGGATAAACTTCTCCGGACAGCTGGTTAAACGCCTCGCGCGCTTCCGGTGCGCTCAGCACCAGTAGCGAGTTATACAGCGCCAGCTACGGGCCGCTTTGCGTGAGCGTGGAGAGCGCGCCGGCGGTATTCCACTGGTTGCTGCTCTTTGCCACGGTCTGGAAAATCCCTGGCTTGCCGCTGCCGGGGCTTTCTCCTCCCGGGTTCTCACCACCCGGGTTTTCACCGCTGTACTGCACCCATTTTGTTGGACGATGAAATGGAATAGTCCCTGATATGTCAAA
>NZ_JACASJ010000170.1:0-5997 GCF_013391025.1 Enterobacter sp. SECR19-1250
CTATCATCGTCAATCGTTAGTAATCGCAACAGGCGGCAGTGGCTTGACGCTTACGTAAATCCGGCGGTTGTGCGGTGAAGGATTGCGTTCTTACCTGGGGAGATCTCGCCTTGTGCCTGAAAGGGCGACGGCGCGAGTCGGAGCGAGAAGTCAGCAGAGGCCGTAGTAGTCTTTTTTTTTTTGACGAAGGGCCGAACGAGAGAAAGCGTCATAGGCCATGTTGATGCGAAAGACCGGAAGTCAGATGCCTGCCAAACGCGGGGCGGACGGAGATAACGAGCGGTGAAACCGTGAGAAATCCTGTCAGCGACGAGGTCAATCGCCCGCAAAATGAACCCGATAACGCAGGACAAGGGCTGCTGGAACGGGCCTTTGCGAGAGAAAACCTGAAACGGGCGTGGAAACGGGTCAAGGCCAACAAAGGTGCAGCGGGAGTCGACGGTCTGGATATTGATCAGACGGCCGAGTACCTGCTGACCCAATGGGCGGGGATTCGTGAACAGCTTCTTTCAGGAGTCTACCGGCCCAGTCCGGTACGGCGTGTGGTCATTCCCAAACCTGACGGCGGTCAACGCGAGTTGGGTATCCCAACGGTCACCGACCGTTTGATCCAACAAGCGTTGCTGCAAGCCTTGCAGCCATTACTCGATCCGACCTTCAGTGAACACAGCTACGGCTTCCGTCCGGGACGCTGTGCGCAGGACGCCGTTTTAGCGGCTCAGCGCTATGCCTCTTCAGGACGTAAAGTGGTGGTGGATGTTGATCTGGAGAAGTTCTTCGACCGGGTCGATCACGACATCTTGATGGATCGTTTGCGCAAACGGATTACGGATCAGGCGGTTATCCGGCTGATTCGCGCCTATCTGGATGCGGGAACGCTGATCAATGGCGTGGTCGAGAAAAGCCGCTGCGGGGCGCCGCAAGGCGGCCCACTGTCGCCGTTGTTGGCGAACGTGCTGCTGGACGAAGTGGATCGGGAGCTTGAACGCCGAGGCCATTGTTTCGTGCGCTATGCCGACGATGCGAACGTGTATGTGCGCAGTCAGAAGGCGGGGCAGCGGGTAATGGCCCTGCTGAGGCGGCTGTACGAAAAGCTGCACTTGAGCGTCAACGAGAGCAAGAGTGCAGTGACGAGCGCGTTTGGTCGCAAGTTTCTGGGCTATGAGTTGTGGTCAGCCCGAAGTGAAGTCAAGCGCGCGGTCTCTTATAAGGCGCAGAAACAGTTCAAGCAGCGTATCCGCTGGCTTACCCGGCGCTCCTGCGGGCGTAGCTTGCAACAGGTCGCAGATAATCTTCGGCCTTATCTTTTGGGCTGGAAAGCCTACTTCACGTTGTCGCAAACACCGGCAGTCTGGCGCAAGCTGGACGAATGGATACGACATCGACTGAGAGCGATCCAGCTCAGGCAGTGGAAGCGTGGCCCTACGATCTATCGAGAGCTGCGGACACTGGGGGCGAGCCAGCAGGTGGCGCAGAGGGTGGCCAGTAACTCTCATCGCTGGTGGCGTAATAGCCGTTTTGAGTTGAATCGTGTGCTGAATATTGCGTGGTTCGACAGGCTGGGATTGGCGCGCCTCTCATAACCTCAATCTCTCGAACCGCCCGGTGCGGACCCGCATGCCGGGTGGTGTGGCAGGGGAGCGGCCTATGAAGGCCGTCCCCTATGCCGATACCTGCGGTTTACCCTGGCTATGCTTAGCTAATGTTTTTTAAGGAGGAAGCCCGTGAATATTATTGCCATTATGGGGCCACACGGCGTCTTTTATAAAGATGAGCCTATCAAGGAGCTGGAGCAGGCCCTGCAGTCACGTGGCTATCAGCTGATCTGGCCGCACAACAGCGCTGACCTGCTGAAGTTCATTGAGCACAACCCGCGGATCTGTGGCGTGATCTTCGACTGGGATGAGTACGACCTGGAGCTGTGCAGCGATATCAACAAACTGAATGAATATCTCCCGCTGTATGCGTTTATCAATACCCACTCGACCATGGACGTCAGTGCCCAGGATATGCGGATGGCGCTGTGGTTTTTCGAATACTCACTCGGCGTGGCCGAAGATATTGCGGCCCGCATTCAGCAATATACCGGCGAGTATCTGGATAACATCACGCCGCCGTTTACCCGGGCGCTGTTTACCTATGTGAAGGAAGGAAAGTACACCTTTTGCACGCCTGGTCATATGGCGGGGACGGCTTATCAAAAAAGCCCGGTTGGCTGTCTGTTTTATGATTTCTTCGGCGGCAACACCCTGAAAGCGGATGTATCGATTTCGGTTACCGAGCTTGGCTCATTGCTGGATCACACCGGTCCACATCTGGAAGCCGAAGAGTACATCGCCCGCACCTTTGGGGCCGAGCAGAGCTATATGGTGACCAACGGTACGTCGACGTCAAACAAAATCGTCGGCATGTATGCCGCCCCGGCCGGAAGTACGTTACTCATCGACCGTAACTGCCATAAGTCGCTGGCGCATCTGCTTATGATGAGCGATGTCGTACCGCTCTGGCTGTCACCCACGCGTAACGCGCTGGGGATCCTGGGCGGAATTCCGCGCCGTGAATTCACCCATTCAGCCATAGAAAATAAGGTGGCGGCGATCCCCGGCGCAAGCTGGCCGATCCACGCGGTGATCACCAACTCCACCTATGATGGATTGCTGTATAACACCAACTGGATCAAACAGACGCTGGATGTTCCCTCGATCCACTTTGATTCCGCGTGGGTGCCTTATACCAATTTTCACCCCATCTACGCGGGTAAAAGCGGGATGAGTGGCGAACGCGTGCCGGGCAAAGTGTTTTTCGAAACGCAATCGACGCACAAAATGCTGGCAGCGTTTTCCCAGGCCTCGCTTATCCATATCAAAGGTGAATACGACGAAGAGACGTTTAACGAAGCGTTTATGATGCACACCACCACCTCACCAAGTTATCCGCTGGTGGCCTCCATTGAAACGGCTGCGGCGATGCTGCGCGGCAATCCGGGTAAACGTCTTATCAATCGCTCTGTGGAGCGCGCGCTGCTTTTCCGCAAAGAGGTTCAGCGGTTAAAAGATGAGGCTGAGGGCTGGTTCTTTGATATCTGGCAGCCGGAAGAGATTGACGAGGCGGAGTGCTGGCCAGTCGCGCCGGGTGAGGAGTGGCATGGCTTCCGTGATGCCGATGCCGACCACATGTTCCTCGACCCGGTAAAAGTGACCATCCTGACGCCGGGCATGGATGAACAGGGCAACATGAGCGACGAAGGCATTCCGGCCGCGCTGGTGGCGAAATTCCTTGATGAGCGCGGCGTGGTGGTGGAGAAAACCGGACCGTATAACCTGTTGTTCCTGTTCAGCATTGGGATTGATAAAACCCGCGCGATGGGTCTGCTACGTGGGCTGATGGAGTTTAAGCGTGCGTACGATCTGAACCTGCGCGTGAAGAACATGCTGCCGGATCTCTATGCGGAGGATCCTGATTTTTATCGCAATATGCGTATACAGGATCTGGCCCAGGGGATCCACAAACTGATCCGCCAGCACGACCTGCCGCGCCTGATGCTGCAGGCGTTTGACGTCTTGCCTGAGATGAAACTGACGCCGCACAAAGCTTGGCAGCGACAGGTGAAAGGGGAGGTAGAAACCGTTGAGCTGGAAAATCTGGTGGGACGCGTCTCGGCCAATATGATCCTGCCTTATCCACCGGGCGTACCGCTGCTGATGCCGGGAGAGATGATCACCGAAGAGAGCCGTGCGGTGCTCGATTTTCTGCTGATGCTCTGTTCTGTCGGGCGTCACTACCCGGGCTTCGAGACGGATATCCACGGTGCGAAACGTGATGAAAATGGGGTTTACTGGGTGCGAGTCCTAAAATAAAGGTGGCTGCTTGCCAGGGGCGGGTTTTCGGTTGTAACGTTCAGGCATCATAAAAAGGAGAAGCTATGCTGGGTTTAAAACAGGTTCATCATATTGCGATCATTGCCACCGATTACGCCAAAAGTAAGGCCTTTTATTGCGACATTCTGGGCTTTACGCTGTTAAGCGAGGCCTATCGTGTGGAGCGCGACTCCTGGAAAGGCGATCTGGCGTTAAACGGGCAGTATGTGATTGAACTGTTCTCTTTTCCTTTCCCGCCTGCGCGTCCGTCCCATCCGGAAGCCTGCGGCCTGCGCCATCTGGCTTTTAGCGTGGATGATCTTGACCGTGCGGTAAAACATCTTGAAGAGCATGGCGTGAAGTGCGAAGCGATTCGTGTCGATCCGTTTACCGACAAGCGTTTTACGTTTTTCAACGATCCGGACGGTCTTCCGCTGGAGCTTTACCAGCAGTAAGCGCCATCCTGTGTGATAATGCCCGCTCTGTTCGGGCATTTTTTATGTGTAATTCTCTATGACCCTACCCGCTATTGCGCAAGCCGTTTCACCGTACCGCCAGCTGCTGGTGGGATTTAGCGGTGGCCTGGATTCCACGGTGTTGCTCCATCGCCTCAAGCTCTGGCGCGATCAACAGCCTGACGTTCAGCTCCGGGCGATGCATATCCATCATGGGCTGAGTCCTCACGCCGACGCCTGGGTTGCGCACTGTGAAGCGGTGTGCTCGGCCTGGGCGATCCCGCTTGAGATTAAACGGGTGGTGCTCAGAGATGAAGGGCTCGGTATTGAAGCGCACGCGCGTAAAGCGCGCTATGCCGCATTTACCGCGGCATTACAGCCCGGCGAAGCGCTGGTCACGGCACAGCACCTTGACGACCAGTGCGAAACCTTCTTGCTGGCGTTAAAACGGGGAAGTGGTCCGGCGGGGCTCTCCGCCATGCCTGAACGCTCTGATTTTGCCGGGACGCAATTATTGCGTCCGCTGCTTGGCGAGTCGCGTGCATCGCTGGAAGCCTGGGCGCAGCAATATCAGCTGAGCTGGATTGAAGATGAGAGCAATCAGGACGATGGCTACGATCGTAATTTCCTGCGTCTGCGTGTTTTGCCGTTACTGACCGCACGCTGGCCGCACTTTGCAGACGCAACAGCACGAAGCGCCCTGCTGTGTGCCGAACAGGAGAGCCTGCTGGATGAACTGCTGAGTGAAGAACTGGCTGAACTGATTTCGGTAAACGGGGCGTTGGCGATCGCACCGCTGGAGGCGATGAGTCCGGTTCGTCGGGCCGCGCTGCTGCGCCGTTGGCTGGCCTCTCACCGTGCCACGATGCCATCGCGTGCCATGCTGGGACGTATCTGGGACGAAGTCGCCCAGGCGCGGGAGGATGCAACGCCGTGCGTGCACCTGAATGGTTTTGACGTCAGGCGCTATAAAGGCCAGCTGTGGTGGGTGAAATCGACCCCCTCGCTTGCAGATGTGGTGCTCGGCTGGCCATCGCCTGCGAAACCGCTGCTGTTGCCCTGGGATATGGGAAGCTTGTCTCTGGAGACGCCAGGCCATGTGCGTTTACCGAAAGCCGATGAACCGGTCACCGTGCGCTTTAAGGCCAGCGGTATGCTGCACATTGTCGGACGTAACGGTGGAAGGAAGCTCAAAAAAATCTGGCAGGAGTGCAATGTGCCGCCCTGGTTGCGCGATACCACGCCGTTACTTTTTTACGGTGAAACGCTGATTGCGGCGGCAGGGGTATTCATTACAGAAGAGGGCTGGGCAGAATCGGGCGTGAGTCTGGAGTGGAAAGCGTAACGGGCAGCCAGGCTGCCCGTTAGTGTCATCAGGATTCGCTCACCACGACGGTGCCGATTTGCGGGTGGCTGAAGCTGGCAATTTTGTCCAGGCGTAGCTCACGCGTCGCACCGGCGTCTTCCACTATCAGATATTCCACATTCTTACGTGAAACCAGGTCGCTGGCTTTCGCCTTCAACACTTCGCCATCTTTTAACTCCAGCGTCAGTATTAAATGATGCTGGCAGGCGAGTTCGAGGTTGTCATAGTCATCACAATTGATGGGTTGATAAGTATCATTCATCGGGTAATGACTCCAACTTACTGATAGTGTTTTATGTTCAGATAATGCCCGATGACT